>DATISK010000022.1:0-7447 GCA_035581545.1 Ornithinimicrobium sp.
GTGTGCGGTGTCTCCTCATTCTTGGTCTGTGCGAGGGCCCTGCGTTCCACGTGGGGAACACGCGCGGCGCGGGGCCTGCTGATGGACGCATCCGGGCACGGAGAGAGGGGCCGACCGCGGATGGGTACGGCGACATTGTGCCAGACCTGGGGCGCCGTCCCCAACACCACCGACGCTCAAGGCCCGGCGTGCTCGGCGACGAAGCAGAGCACCTCGGTGTCGTCGACGCCCGGAAAGACCCCTGGAGGCATCACGGCCAGCAGGTGCGAGTGCGCGCGGGCACTGGGCCAGACCTTTCCCTGCCAGCGCCGGGCGAGCTCCGGCGGCGGCTGCGTGCAGCAGCGGGGGTCGGGGCAGCCCGACACCCGCCGGTGGGTCGTGTCCCGCCCGCGCATCCACCGGACCTGGTCGTAGGGCACACCGACCCCGACCGAGAACCGACCCGCCGGGGTCTGCTCGGCCACGGCCGTGCACCAGAACGTCCCACGCCCGGTGTCGGTGTACTGGTGGTACACCTCGCCCGTGGGGTGCTCGAAGACCACCCGGGCCGTCCAGGAGCGGCACACCCTGGCGCCCTCGATCGCGCCCGAGGCGTCCATCGGGAAGCGGATGCCGTCGTTCTCGTAGGCCTTGTAGACCACCCCGTCGGCGCTCGTCCGCATGAAGTGCACCCTCAGGTCCAGGTGGCGGGTGGCCAGGTTGCAGAAGCGGTGCGCGGCCGTCTCGAAGGAGACGCCGTAGGCGTCCCGCAGGTCCTCGAGCGCGATGTCCCGTTCCTGCCTGGCCCGCTGGAGGAACGGGACGGCGCTGGAGCGCGGCAGCAGGACCGCGGCGGCGAAGTAGTTGATCTCCACCCGCTGGGCGAGGAACTCCGCGTAGTCCCGCGGGGGTTCGTGCCCCAGCACCGTGTGCCCCAGCGCCTGCAGGGCCGTCGCCCGCAGGTCGTGGCCGCCGCGGACCGGGACGTAGATCCGTCGGTGCTCCAGGTCGGTCACCGTCCGGGTCGAGGACGGCAGGTCGGTGACCGGCTCGATCGCGAAGCCGACGTGGCGGGCGATCCGGTTGACCGCCTCCCGCGTCACCGGGCCGTGCGTGTGGTCCACCACGGCCACCAGCTCGGCGGCCCGCTCCTCGATGAGGGGAAAGTAGTTGTCCGCCTCCCTCATCAGCCGGCGCAGCTCGGCGTTGGCCGCCCGGGCGTACTCGGGAGTGGCGGTCCGGTGGTGCTGCAGACCCACCACGGTCTCGTACATCCCCACGAGGGCCTCGAGCGCGTCGTCCGGCAGGCTCGGCCCGACGCGCACCTCGGGGATCCCCAGGCTCTCGAACCCGGGAGAGCGCTGCGCCCGCTCCCACCTGACCTCCAGGGAGGCCCGCCGGGTCGGCGGCGCACCGGCGAGAAGCTGGTCGGTCTCCACGCCGAGCGCCCGCGCGAGCGACGTCAGCGTGGAGACCCGGGCCTCGCGCCGGCCGTTCTCGATGAGCGACAGGGCCGAGGCGGACAGCCCCGTCCGGTCGGCGAGCGCGGCCAGCGTGAGCCCGGCCTCCCGGCGGTGGTGGCGGACCCGGCGCCCCAGGGCGACGGGGTCGCCCGAGCGGGGACCCTCATCGCCGGAGGTCCCCTCGAGCCGGGCGGTGGGGGTGAACGGGAGCACGCGCTCGTGCACGGTGGTCATCCCTGCACGATAACGAAAGAATCGAGATATTTCACACACCAGAGGGGGTCCGGTCCCGGTCAACGTGCGGCACAGTTGTCAACACGAAGCGATCACCACCACCATGACAGGGGTTCACCGATGACGACGACCACCACCCGGACGAACGACACCAGCACCAGCCTCTCCCCGGCCGAGATGGCCGTCGAGCTCGAGCAGCAGTGGGCCTCCGACCCCCGGTGGGCGGACGTGGCGCGCCGCTACTCCGCCGAGGACGTGGTCCGGCTGCGCGGCTCGGTCGTGGAGGAGCACACCCTGGCCCGGCGCGGAGCGGAGCGTCTCTGGGAGGCGCTGGAGACCAGGCCCTTCACCCGGGCGCTGGGTGCGCTGACGGGGAACCAGGCGGTGCAGATGGTCAAGGGGGGCCTCGAGGCCGTCTACCTGTCGGGCTGGCAGGTGGCCGCCGACGCCAACCTCGCCGGGGAGACCTACCCCGACCAGAGCCTCTACCCGGCCAACTCGGTGCCGGCGGTGGTCCGTCGGATCAACAACGCCCTCAAGCGCGCCGACCAGATCGCCTGGATGGAGGGCGAGACGGACACCGACTACTTCGTGCCGATCGTGGCCGACGCCGAGGCGGGGTTCGGCGGACCGCTCAACGTCTTCGAGCTGATGAAGTCGATGATCGCCGCCGGCGCGGCGGGCGTGCACTGGGAGGACCAGCTGGCCTCCGAGAAGAAGTGCGGACACCTGGGTGGCAAGGTCCTGGTGCCCACCTCCCAGCACGTCCGCACCCTGAACTCGGCCCGGTTGGCCGCGGACGTCCTGGGTGTCCCCAGCGTCGTGATCGCCCGCACCGATGCGCTCGCCGCCGACCTGCTCACCAGCGACGTGGACGAGATCGACCAGCAGTTCACCACCGGCGAGCGCACGCCGGAGGGGTTCTACCGGGTGCGCAACGGCATCGAGCCGGTGCTCGCTCGGGCGAAGGCCTACGCCCCCTACGCCGACCTGATCTGGGTCGAGACCGGTACCCCCGACCTGGGCCTCGCCCGCGAGTTCGCCGAGGAGCTGCACAAGGACTTCCCGCACCAGAAGCTGGCCTACAACTGCTCGCCGTCCTTCAACTGGAAGGCCGCGCTCTCCGACCAGGAGATCGCCGAGTTCCAGGACAAGCTGGGCGAGCTGGGCTACGCCTTCCAGTTCATCACCCTGGCCGGCTTCCACTCGCTGAACCACGGGATGTTCCACCTGTCCCACGGTTACGCCAGGTCCGGCATGAGCGCCTACGTCGAGCTGCAGGAGGCCGAGTTCGCCGACGCCGAGCGCGGTTACACCGCCGTCCGTCACCAGTCCGAGGTCGGTACCGGGTACTTTGACGCTGTGAGCACCGCGGTCAACCCGGAGTCCTCGACCACGGCCCTGTCCGGCTCCACCGAGGCCGAGCAGTTCCAGCACTGAGGAACCCGATCCGGTGCCACCCGGTGACCGGCCGCGACGACCTCGCGGCGGGTCACCGGGTGGCACCCGTCCGTGGGTGCGCACCGGACCTCCCTCCCGGTGGCCCGGTGACCGACGCCCCTCGCCCGCAGACCCGCCCCGGAGGCAAGGACAGCCAGATGGACAGCTATCTCACCGACCTGCTGGACGCCCAGGCCCTGACGGTGCTGGCCGACGTCGAGCGCGCGACCCGGCCCGAACGCCTGCGCCTGATGCGGGCGCGCAAGGACCTCAACCGTCGGGTGCGGGCCGGGGAGGACCTGGGTCTGCAGGCGGCGACCCGCGGCGTCCGGGAGGACTCCTCCTGGCGGGTGTCTCCCCCGCCGGCCGACCTGACCTACCGCCTGGTCGAGCTGGCCACCCCGGCCACCGCCGAGGCCGCCAAGGCAGCCCTGGGCGCCGGGACGGACGTCTGGGTGGCCGACCTGGAGGACATGCTGGTCCCCACCCCCGCACGCCTGTCCGCGGCCCACCAGGTCATCGCCGAGGTGGCGGCCTCGCGCACCGGCGACGCCGAGCCGATGGTGCCCACCCTCATGGTCCGGCCCCGCGGGCTCCACCTGCCCGAGGCCCACCTCGTCGTGGACGACCAGCCGGCGAGCGCCCCCGTCGTCGACGTGGTCACCTTCCTGGCCCGGTGCGCGCAGGGGCTGCTGGACGGCGGGACCGGTCCCTACCTCTACCTGCCCAAGCTGGAGACGGGGGAGGAGGCCGCCTGGTGGGACGAGATGCTGACCCGCAGCGAGGAGGCCCTCGGTCTGCCCCATGGCTGCACCCGGGTGAGCGTCCTCGTGGAGACGGTCCAGTCCGTCTACCAGCTGGAGGAGATCCTGCACGCGCTGCGGCACCGCGTCACCGGCCTGGCCGCGGGCAGGTGGGACTACGTCTTCTCCCACCTGCGCACCTACGGGCACCGTCCCGACCACACCCTGCCCGACCGGGACGCGTTCACGATGAACACCCGCTTCCTGCGGTCCTACACCGAGGTGATCGTGCGCACCTGCCACCGCCGGGGGGTCCAGGCGATCGGCGGGCCCATCGCGCTCGCGGCCAGCGGGCCCTTCGACGACTCGGTCGCGATGACCCACGCCCGGGTGCACCGCGACAAGGCGCGTGAGGCCAAGCAGGGCTTCGACGGCGCATGGACCCTGCACCCGGCCCTCGTGCCCGTGGCCCGCGCACCGTTCGAGGAGCGCGACCGAAGGTCCGGGGAGGACGCGACCGGACGCTGGCGGGCCGAGGGCGAGGACGAGCCCCAGGTCGTCGTCGACCCGGACGCCCTCCGCGACGTCAGCGCGCTCCCGGGGACGGCCACGCTGACCGGCATGCGCACGGCCCTGCGCTCCTCCCTGACCTACCTGACCGGGTGGTTGGCCGGCGAGGGCACGGCCACCATCTCCGGTCACATCGAGGACTTCGGCACCGTCGAGCTGGCGCGGATGCAGCTGTGGCAGTGGCTCGCCCACGAGACCCGGTTCGCCGAGGGACCCACGATGTCGACCCGCCTGCTGGACCGTGTGCTCGAGGACGAGGTCGCGCTGCTCCGACGACGCGGTGCCCGTGAGGACCTGCTCCAGCACGCCGTCCGGCTCGTGCGGGACGCGGTGGTGGCCGACGAGCCGCCCGCCTTCCTGTCGGTGCGGGCCTACGACGTGCTGCTGACCGTCTCCGAGCCGACCGGCTCCCGGGAGGGCGGGTCGGCCGCCTGAGGAACCGTCACCCGCGGGCGCCGGAGGGCTGGTGCACCCGGCCCCGCAGCACCACCCGGTGCGGACGGGCCAGGGCCCGGACGTCCGCACGGGGGTCGTCCTGGTAGACGACGAGGTCGGCCGACTCCCCCTCGGCGAGGCCCGGCCTTCCCAGCCAGCGCCGGGCGTCCCAGGTGGCGGCCCCGAGTGCCTCCAGGGCGCTGAAGCCGGCGCGGGTGAGGGCCTCCACCTCCTGGGCCACGAGCCCGTGCGGGAGCTGACCGCCGGCGTCGGTGCCGACATAGACGGGGACCCCGGCCTCCCTCGCCCTGGCCACGGTCTCGTAGCGACGTGCGTACAGGTCCATCATGTGGTCGGCGTAGGTCGGGAACTTGCCCCGCCCGGCCTCGGCGAACATGGGGAAGTTGTCGATGTTGACCAGGGTCGGCACGATCGCGATCTGCTGCGCGGCGAAGGCCTCGATCGTGTCGTCGACCAGACCGGTCGCGTGCTCGATGCAGTCGGTGCCGGCGGCGGCGAAGTCCACCAGGGACTGCTCCCCGAAGCAGTGGGCCGTCACCCGGGCCCCCTCCTCGTGCGCGGCCGTGATCGCGTCGGTGAGCACGTCGACGGGCCAGCAGGTGCCCAGGTCACCGGTCTCCCGGTCGATCCAGTCGCCCACGAGCTTGACCCATCCGTCACCGTTGCGGGCCTCCTGGCGGACGTACTCCACCAGGTCCTCCGGCTCGATCTCCCAGGCGAAGTTCTTCAGGTAGCGGCGCGTCCGGGCGATGTGCCGACCGGCCCGGATCAACCGTGGGAGGTCCTCGCGCTCCTGCACCCAGCGGGTGTCGGCCGGACTGCCCGCGTCCCGCAGCAGCAGCGCTCCGGCGTCCCGCTCCGCCAGGGCGTGCTCCTCGGCCCGGGCGTCGTCCACCGCACCGTGGGCCTCGAGCCCGACGTGGCAGTGCGCGTCGACGAGCCCGGGAAGGGCATACCCGTGCACCGTCTCCACGTCCCCACCACCGGGCGGGCGCAGGCTGATCGTCCCGTCGACCACCCAGACCTCGTCCAGCACCTCGTCCGGTCCGACCAGGACCTGACCCTTGACGTGCAGCACCGGTGAGCTCATCTGCGCCTCGCCTCCTCGCGGGGTATGCCGTGCCGTCAGGCTACCCGTGGGTCCTCCCCGGGTAGACTGGACCCTCGTGCCCGACCCCCTCGCCCCGTCCACGCCCCCCGCCTCCCGGCTCCCCCTCCGCGTGCCCCGGGTCGACCTGGGAGAGCTGATCCGGGACGCTGCGGAGGGCCGCTTCCCCCCGGCCGACGGTGGCTTCTCCCGGTCCTCCCCCTGGCGGGACGGGGTCGAGGCGGCGGTGGCCCTCACCGGTCACGCGGTGATGGTGGTGGACGAGGCCGTCACCGACGGCGAGCTCGCGGCTCTCGGGGTGCACGGTTTCGGCGGGGCGCACGACCCTCGCGTGACCGCCGCCCTGGCGGGCGAGGGCCCGGTCAACGTGCTCGACGTCCTTCTCGTGGGCCGCGGCACGGGCCGCGGCGGGCCGCTGGTGTCCCGGCCCGACCTGGCGGTGAGCGACCGGGCGGCCCACGCGGGCGAGTGGCGCGACCAGGTCGACGTCTACGGCCTGCCGGACCGGTCCAGCACTGCGCTGGCGACCCTGTCGCTGGGCATCGGCGGGCTGCCCGAGGTCGGCATCCAGGCCGAGGGAGGTGCGGCGGACACCCTCCTGGACGGGATCCTCGGACGGCTGCCCGCCGGGGAGGTCCTGGTCGCGTCCGTGACGCCGGGCAACGCGCGGTCGCTCCGGTTCTTCCTGCGGCACGGGTTCGTGCCGCTGGGCAGCGAGCAGCTGTGGAAGCCCCAGCGCCGCCGACCCGCCGGTTAGTCCAGGGACAGGCCGGCCGCCCTGGCCACCTGCGCGTAGGCGTCCGCCAGGGAGTCCACCGTCTCGTGCGCGTTGAGCCCGCTGGGGTTGGGCACGACCCAGAGCTGGGCCCCCTCGAGATCCTCCGGCTGCAGTCCGGTCACGGCTCGCCGCGCGGCGAAGGCGGTCCGGTAGGCGGTGATGCCGGCGACCGCCACGACCCGGGGGCGCACCCGACGGACGACGGCCCGCAGCCGGGCGCCGCCGTTCCGCAGCTCCTCGGTGGTGAGCTCGTCCGCCCGTGCGGTGGCCCTGCGCACCAGGTTGGTGATGCCCAGTCCTCGTCGCAGCAGGGCTGCGCGCTGCCCGTCGTCGAGGCCGGCCGCAGGGTCGATCGGCTCGCCGAGGATGCCGGCGCGGTGCAGCGCCGGGTAGAAGCGGTTGCCGGGGTGGGCGAAGTGCGTCCTGGTCGCCGCGGTCCACAGCCCGGGGTTGATGCCCACGAACAGGAGCCGTACGTCGCCGGTGCCGGACGGCAGCAGGTCGGGAACCTCGGCGTCGCGGAAACCCTCCAGCTCCGCCCGGGAGAAACGCCGCCGCGTCATGCCACGGACACCCCGACGTCACCCCACGCGGTCAGGAGCGGGCCGACGACCTCGTCGCCCTCGCTCCCTCCGCCGTAGCGTCGGCGGGCCGCCTCCACCGTGGCGGCCGCGAA
>DATISK010000023.1:0-5852 GCA_035581545.1 Ornithinimicrobium sp.
CCGGGTGGACCTGCTCACCGACGCACCGACCACCCCGACCGACCTCGCCTCCACCCTGTCCTTCCTCCTGGAGGGCCGGTCGGCCTACGTCTCCGGGCAGGTGCTCCACGTCGGCCACGCCGACGAGGCGCGCGTCACCGAGATCACCTCCGAGCGCCCCTTCGAGGGGCAGGTCGTCGTCGTCACCGGCGCCGGGCGCGGCATCGGGGCGAGCATCGCCGAGACCTTCGCCCGGGACGGGGCCATGGTGGTGGCGGTCGACGTCCCGGCCGGGGGCGAGGGGCTGTCCCAGGTGGCCAACCGCATCGGCGGCACCGCCCTCCAGCTGGACATCACCGCCCCCGACGCCGGGCAGCGCATCGCCGGCCACGTGGCGCAACGGTTCGGCGAGGCCGCGCGCATCCACACCGTCGTGCACAACGCGGGCATCACCCGCGACCGGCTGCTGGTCAACACCGACGAGGACCGCTGGGGCAGCGTCCTGGAGGTCAACCTGGCCGCCCAGATCCGGATCAACGAGGTGCTCCTGGACCCCGGCCTCCCCGGCGGTCTGGACGAGGGAGGGCGGATCGTGGGGGTCGCCTCGACCTCCGGCATCGCCGGCAACCGGGGGCAGGCCAACTACGCCGCCTCCAAGGCCGGGGTGATCGGCCTCGTCCGGGCCATGGGGGCCGACGGGCGCCTGGCCGCCCGCGGCATCACCGTCAACGCCGTCGCGCCCGGGTTCATCGAGACCGAGATGACCGCCAGGATGCCGGTGGCCACCCGGGAGATCGGACGCCGCATCAACTCCCTGCAGCAGGGCGGGATGCCGGTGGACGTCGCCGAGGCCATCGCCTGGTTCGCCCAGCCCGCCAGCGCGGCTGTCACCGGTCGGGTGCTGCGGGTCTGCGGCCAGTCGCAGCTGGGGGCGTGATGAGCGACGTCGACGTCCGCCTGCTCGACGGGCCGCCCCGCATCCCCCTGCTCCTCGTCCGGGCGGTGGCCACCAGCCGCGGCCGCAGGGGAGCCGCCGGGTCCCTGCCCAGCCACCGGCTCGTGCTCCCCGGCGTCGAGCAGGACGTGGCCCGCCTGCGGGACTACTGCGAGGTCACCGGCGACGTCCTGGGCGACACGGTGCCCGCCACCTGGCTGCACGTGCTCACCTTTCCGCTGCAGGTCCAGCTCATGGCCGACCGCTCCTTCCCGTTCGCCATGGTCGGGATGGTGCACGTGGCCAACTCGATGACGCTGCACCGGCCGGTCCGGGTCGCGGAGACGCTCGTGCTGACCAGCTGGACGGACAACCTGCAGCCTCACCGCCGCGGGCACACCGTCGACCTGTGCGGAGAGGTCCGGGTGGGTGACGAGGTGGTCTGGGAGGGGCGGAGCACCTACCTGTCCAGGTCGGGCCCCGCGGACGCCGACCCGGCGGTGCCCAGGACCGCGGCCCCGGCGGGCGACCGAGGGGCGCCGACGACCGAGATCGCCCGGTGGCGCCTCCCGGCGGGGCTGGGGCGGCAGTACGCCGCCGTCTCCGGCGACGCCAACCCGATCCACCTCGCCGGGGTCACCGCCAAGGCCCTCGGCTTCCCCCGCGCCATCGCCCACGGCATGTGGACCCATGCCCGGGTGCTCGCGGCGGCCCGGCCCCGCGTCCCCGAGGTGGCCACCGTCGACGCGCAGTTCCTCAAGCCGGTCCTGCTGCCGTCGACCGTCGTGCTCCGGGGAGACCTCGAGGGGGACGGCGGCCGGTTCGCGGTGACCGACCGCGACGGCGGACGGCTGCACCTGACCCTGCAGGTCCGCGGTGCCCCCGTCGGCCCCGGGACGGGCGTCGCGCAGGGCTGAACCGCCGTCCCGACCGTGCCGGGCGGCCGTTTTGGACTGCCCGGTACGGTCGTGTAAAGTTGCGGATCGCTGCCTGCGGGCCGGAAGGGCCGGCAGGAACGACAGTTTGCCCCCATAGCTCAGTCGGTAGAGCGTCTCCATGGTAAGGAGAAGGTCAACGGTTCGATTCCGTTTGGGGGCTCTGGCCGGACGACCCGTCAGGGTCGCCGCCCGAGGCGGGATAGCTCAGCTGGTTAGAGCGCACGACTCATAATCGTGAGGTCGCGGGATCGAGCCCCGCTCCCGCTACCACCCCGACAGCACCACCCCATCGTTTCGAGAGCAGGTTGCACCGTGGCCAAGAGCACCGACATCCGCCCCAAGATCACCTTGGCGTGCACCGAGTGCAAGGAGCGGAACTACATCACCAAGAAGAACCGGCGGAACAACCCCGACCGGCTCGAGATGGCGAAGTTCTGCCCCCGTTGCGGCAAGCACACCGCGCACCGCGAGACCCGCTGACCGACAGGTCCGGTCCGCAGGGCCGCCACCCCGCCCGGGGTGGCGGCCTTCGTCGTCCCGGCCCGTGCCGGGACCGCTCCGGTGGTCGCGACGTTAGGCTGGCCGGCATGCCCGTCAACACCGACTACGCCGGCCGGGAGTATCCGCCCGCCGGGCCCTTCCCGGTCACCCGTGAGGAGATCGTGGCGTTCGCCGACGCGATCGGGTCGACGAACCGCGCGCACCTCGATCCCGGGACCGCGCTGGCCCACGGCTACGCCGACGTGGTCGCGCCCCCGACCTTCGCCGTGCGCCTCGCCCAGCGCTGCGAGGCCCAGCTGGTGCAGGACCCGGACGCCGGGATCGACTTCTCGCGGGTGGTGCACGGCGAGGAGGGGTTCGTCTCCCACCGCCCGATCGTCGCGGGGGACGTGCTCACCGGGGTCCTGCACGTGGACCGGATGCGCGAGGCGGGGGGCCACGGGATGGTGTCCACCCGCGTCGAGCTCACCGGGGCCGACGGCGGGCCGGTGACCACGGTGACGTCGACGATCGTCGTGAGGGGGCAGGCCTGATGGACGGCGACCACACCCTCGGAGGCCGGACCACCGATCCCGGGGCGCTGCACCGCACCGTCACCGTCGACCGGGCCCGGCTGCTCGCCTACGCCGACGCGTCCGGCGACCAGAACCCGATCCACCAGGACGCCGAGTTCGCCCGGTCCGTGGGCCTGGATGACGTCATCGCCCACGGCATGTGGACGATGGGCGCCGCCCTGGACGTCGTCACCTCCTACGTCGGTGGCGATCCCGGGCGCGTCCTGTCGTGCTCCACGAAGTTCACCGGCATGGTCCTCGTCCCCGAGGGGGATGAGGTCGAGGTCCTGGTGGAGGGGGCGGTGAAGAAGTCCGACGAGGCGGCCGGCACCCAGACCGTGGAGCTCAGCGTCACCTGCGGTGGCCAGAAGGTGCTCGGCCGGTGCCAGGCCGTGGTCCGGGCATGACGCAGCCCGCCGGTGCCGCCGCCGCGGACCCCGCGGCATACCTCTCGCTCGCCGAGCTCACCACGATGCGGGTGGGCGGACCGCCCCGGCGGGTCGTCACCGCGTCCACCGAGACCGAGCTGGTCGAGGCGGTCCGCGAGGCCGACGGGGCCGGGGAGCCGTTGCTCGTCGTCGGGGGCGGGTCCAACCTGCTCGTGGCCGACGAGGGCTTCCCCGGCACCGTGGTGCTCGTCCGGACGCGGGGCATCGACGTCCCGCACGACTCGGCCTGCGGAGGCGTCACGGCGACCGTCGCGGCGGGTGAGGTGTGGGACGACGTCGTGGCCCACGCCGTGGAGCACGGGTGGTCGGGCATCGAGGCCCTCTCCGGCATCCCCGGGTCGACGGGGGCCACGCCGGTCCAGAACGTCGGCGCCTACGGCCAGGAGGTCTCCCAGACCATCGCCCAGGTCCGGGTCTGGGACCGGGTCGAGCAGCGGGTCCGGACCCTGTTCGCGGCCGACCTGCAGTTCGCCTACCGGCACTCGGCCCTCAAGGAGTCCATGCTGGCCGGCGACGCGCCGGGCGAGGCGGTGACCCCGCGCCACGTCGTGCTGTCGGTCACCTTCTCGCTGCGGCCCACCGAGCTCTCCCAGCCGATCGGGTATGCCGCGCTGGCGGACGGCCTGGGGGTGCCGCTGGGAACCCGCGTACCCCTCGCGGACGCCCGGGCAGCGGTGCTCGCGCAGCGGCGCGGGCGCGGCATGGTGCTGGAGGCGGCCGACCACGACACCTGGTCCTGCGGGTCGTTCTTCACCAACCCGGTCCTGCCCCTCGACGGCATGGCCCGGCTGCGGGAGCGTGCGGCCGCGAGGCTGGGTGCCGACGGTCCCGTCCCGCCGGAGTTCCCCGCCGCCGACGCGGACCACGTCAAGACCTCCGCGGCCTGGCTCATCGACAAGGCCGGCTTCGCCAAGGGCTACGGCACCCTCGAGGGCCGCCCCGCCGGCCTGTCGACCAAGCACACGCTGGCGCTGACCAACCGTGGCGCCGCCCGGGCGGCGGACGTGCTCGGGGTGGCCCGTGAGGTCCGTGACGGGGTCGAGCGGGCCTTCGGGGTGCGCCTGGTCAACGAGCCGGTGCTCGTGGGTCTGCAGCTCTAGGGGCCCGGGCGGGGAGGGACGCCGCCCGCGACGCCCACGGGGCCCCCGGCCGCGGGCCGGCACCCGACCTGCCGGTGGTGGCAGGATGCGACCCATGAGGCTCGTGCCCGTCCTCCTCGTCGGCGTGCTCACCCTGGCGCTGGCCGCGTGCGGCACGGCCACCGACCCCCCGCCGGGCGGCGAGGTGCCCCCGGACCCGGACGTCGACCTGGTCGGGCACGGCCTCCTCCTGCAGGCCACGGCGCAGGGGCCGGTGGAGCTCTGCCTGGGCGGGGTGGCCGAGTCCTACCCGCCGCAGTGCGGCGGGCCGGCCCTCCGGGGCCCCTTCTCCTGGGACGACGTCGACGCCTCCCGCCAGGGAGGGGTGACCTGGACCGAGCAGCCGTACTGGGTCGTGGGGCGCTACGACCCCGACGCGGGGGAGCAGGGGTCGTTCACCCTCACCGGGCCCCCCACCGCGGACCCCCCGCCGGGCCACGAGCCGCCCGCCGCCACCGGCGCCGACTTCCCGCAGCTGTGCGCGGACCCGACCGCCGACGTCCCCGACGTCGACCAGGACGCCCGGACCAGGGGTCCGGACGCCACCGCGCAGGAGCAGGAGCTGATGGAGCTGACGGCGTCGCTGGAGGGCTACGTCACCTCGTGGGTCTCCGACGGGGGGCCGACGTTCAACGTGCTGGTCACCGGTGACCCGGACGCGGCCCGGGAGAGGATCCGGGAGGTCTTCGACGGCCCCCTGTGCGTCGAGCAGAGGGACCTGCCCACCGAGCGAGCCGTGCGCGCCGCCCAGGGTGCCCTCCTGGAACGGGCCGCGGAGCTGGGGATGCTCTCCTCGGGCAGCGGGGTCTCCGGCCTGCTGGAGGTGGAGGTCGTCGTCGCCGGCCGTGCCACGGTGGAGAGGGTCCACGAGATCGTCGAGGGATGGCTCACGCCGGAGCAGGTCGTCGTCCGTGGTGCCCTCCGTCCGCTCGGGCGGCCCTGACCGGGTCGTCCTGGGCGGGGTCGCTGCCGGAGAGCCAGTCGTCGACCGCCGCGAGCAGGTCCGCCCTGACCCCGGCCGGCGCCGCCGACCCCTCGATCGACCAGCGGGCCAGGTCCGCGAGGGCCTCGTCCGGCAGGCCCTGGTCGGTGCGGGCGCTCTCGTACTGGGCGGCCAGGCGGCTGCCGAAGAGCAGCGGGTCGTCCGCGCCGAGGGCGACGCGCGCCCCGGCCTCCATGAGCCGGCGGAGGGGGACGTCGGCGAGCGTGGGGTAGACGCCCAGCGCGACGTTGCTCGTCGGGCAGACCTCCAGACCGGTCCCCGCCGCCACCACCTGCCGCAGCACCGCGGGGTCCTCCCCGACCCGGACCCCGTGCCCCAGCCGGTCCGGACGCAGCGCCCGCAGCACCTGCGCGAC
>DATISK010000024.1:0-15808 GCA_035581545.1 Ornithinimicrobium sp.
AGGGTGACGCCGTGGTACAGCATCACGTCGTCGCCGACCTCCGCCGTCTCGCCCACGACCACGCCCATGCCGTGGTCGATGAAGAACCGCCGGCCGATCTGCGCACCGGGGTGGATCTCCACCCCGGTGGCCGCCCGGGCCGCCTGCGACAGCAGCCGGGCCGGGAGCCGCGACCCGGAGGTCCACAGCGCGTGCGACACCCGGTGGGTCCACACCGCGTGCAGCCCGGGCGAGGCCAGCGCCATCTCCAGCCGGGAGTCGGTGGCGGGGTCGCGGGCGACGGCGGCGTCCAGGTCCTCCCGCACGTGGGAGGCCAGGTCGCCGGCCGCGCGGGCCAGCGCACCGACGGTGGAGCGGAGGCTCATCAGTCGCGCAACCCCTCGAACAGCACGGTGGACAGGTAGCGCTCGCCGAAGGAGGGGATGATCACCACGATGGTCTTGCCGGCGCTCTCGGGCCGCTTCGCGACCTCCAGGGCGCCCCACACGTTGGCACCGGAGGAGATGCCGGCGAGGATGCCCTCCTGGGTGGCCAACGCCCGGGCCGTGGTGACGGCGTCGTCGAGCTCGACGTCGACGACCTCGTCGTAGAGCTCGGTGTCCAGGATCTCGGGCACGAAGTTGGCGCCCAGGCCCTGGATCTTGTGCGGGCCGGGCTGACCGCCGGACAGGATCGGGCTGGCGGCCGGCTCGACGACGACGAGCTGCACGTCGGGCTTCTGCTCGCGCAGGTAGCGGCCGGCACCGGTGATCGTGCCGCCGGTGCCCACGCCCGCGACGAAGACGTCGACGCCGCCGTCGGTGTCCTCCCAGATCTCCGGGCCGGTGGTCTCGTGGTGCACCTTGACGTTGGCCGGGTTGGCGAACTGCCGGGCGCGGACCGCTCCCCGCTCGGAGGCGATCTCCTCCGCCTTGGCGACGGCGCCCTTCATCCCCTCCGCCCCCGGGGTGAGCACCAGCTCCGCGCCGTAGGCGCGCAGCAGCGCGCGGCGTTCCGTGGACATGGTGTCCGGCATGGCCAGGACGACCTTGTAGCCGCGGGCGGCCCCGACCATCGCCAGCGCGATCCCGGTGTTGCCCGAGGTGCCCTCGACGATGGTGCCGCCGGGCTGCAGCTCGCCGCTCTCGACGGCGGCGTCGATGATGGAGACGCCGATGCGGTCCTTGACCGAGGCGGCCGGGTTCTGCGACTCCAGCTTGGCGAGCACCTGGGCACCCTCGGCGATGCCCTCGGTGAGCCGGTTGAGGCGGACCAGGGGGGTGCGGCCGATGACCTGGGTGACGTCGTCGTAGACGGGCACGGGGGGTGACCTTTCGTCGGGGGCAGGAAGACGTTCCAACCGTTATACATCACGCAATGCCCAGTTATTCCATCCCCCGGACCGAGCCCCCGCCGGCCCGTCGGAGGCGGCGGCTACCCTGCATCCATGGACGTCAGCACGCTGCAGGTCTTCGCCATCGTCGTCGCGGGCCTGGTCACGCTGACCGCGGTCGCCCTCTTCGTGCGGACCATCGCCGGCTTCGTGACCAAGTTCCGGATCGGCCAGCCCGAGCAGCGCACCGACGACCCCGGCCGGCGCACCACCACCCTGCTGCGGGAGGTGCTCGCGCACAACCGGATGGCCCGCAAACCCGGGGTCGCGGTCGCGCACTGGTTCGTCATGGTCAGCTTCGGCCTGCTCGTCCTCACCCTCCTGACCGCCTACGGCCAGCTCGTCGACCCGCACTTCGCCCTGCCTCTCATCGGCCACTGGGCGCCCTACGAGTGGCTCACCGAGGTCTTCGGCTGGGCCGCGATCCTGGGCATCCTGGCGCTGATCGTCGTCCGCCAGGTCCGGCACCCCCGCCGGGAGGGCCGCCGCTCCCGGTTCTGGGGCTCCAGCTTCTGGCAGGCCTACGTGGTCGAGGGCGTCATTCTCGGCGTGGGCCTGTGCATCGTCGCCCTGCGGGGTATGGAGTACGCGCTCGGTCGGGCGACCGGCGAGTCCTGGGCGACGCTGACCCACTTCCCCCTCACCGCCTGGGTGGGCGGCCTCTTCTCCGGCCTGTCGGCCGGCGCCCTGGAGACCGGCATCGTCCTGGTCGCCCTGCTGAAGATCCTCATCTCGATGGCCTGGATGATCATCATCGCGCTGACCCCGACGATGGGGGTGGCCTGGCACCGGTTCCTGGCGTTCTTCAACATCTGGTTCAAGCGTCACCCCGACGGCCGGACCAGCCTCGGCGCGGTGCAGCGGATCGCCGTCGGCGGCGAGCCGGTCGACTTCGAGGACATCGAGGAGCTGGACGAGGACGCCGCCCGGGGGGTCGGCAAGGTCGAGGACTTCACCTGGAAGGGTCTGCTCGACTTCTCCACCTGCACCGAGTGCGGCCGCTGCCAGGAGCAGTGCCCGGCCTGGAACACCGACAAGCCGCTCTCGCCCAAGATGATGGTGGTCAACCTGCGCAACCACCACCACGCGAAGGCCCCCTGGCTGCTCGCGGACAGCGAGCACCGCGACGCCGCGATGCAGGCCTTCGAGGCCCTCGGCGAGGGCGAGCGCCCGGACCAGCTGCACGGCATCCCCACCTCCGCCGTGGCCGAGGCCGCCCGGCCGCTCGTCGGCGGGACCGTCGGCGACCCGACCGTCCCCGACGGCGGCGCGGTCATCGACCCCGAGGTGCTCTGGTCGTGCACGACCTGCGGCGCCTGCGTGGAGCAGTGCCCCGTGGACATCGAGCACGTCGACGCGATCGTCGACATGCGGCGCTACCAGAACCTCATCGAGTCGGCCTTTCCGAACGAGCTCGGCGGTCTGTTCAAGAACCTGGAGAACAAGGGCAACCCGTGGGGCATGAACGCCCGGCTGCGGATGGACTGGGCCAAGGACCTGCCGTTCGACATCCCGATGGCCGGTGCCGACGTCGAGGACCTCTCCGAGGTCGACTACCTCTTCTGGGTCGGCTGCGCAGGTGCCTTCGAGGACCGCGCCAAGAAGACCACCCGGGCCGTGGCCGAGCTGCTGCACACCGCGGGCGTCTCCTTCGCGGTGCTCGGCGACGGGGAGACCTGCACCGGCGACCCGGCGCGGCGGGCCGGCAACGAGTTCCTCTTCCAGATGCTGGCGATGCAGAACGTCGAGGTGCTCAAGGAGGTCAACGCGACCAAGATCGTCGTGACCTGCGCGCACTGCTTCAACACCATCAAGAACGAGTACCCCCAGGTCGGCGGGCAGTTCGAGGTCGTCCACCACACCCAGCTGCTCAACAAGCTGGTGCGCGAGAAGCGGCTGACCCCCGTCTCCCGCCCCGACCAGGCGGACACCGCCGGGGCCGCCTCGACCGCGTCGTCGGTGACCTACCACGACCCGTGCTACCTCGGGCGGCACAACCAGGTCTACGCCCCGCCGCGCGAGCTGCTCGGCGCCCTGCCGGGCGTGGAGCTGCGGGAGATGCCGCGGCACGGCGAGAAGTCGTTCTGCTGCGGCGCCGGCGGAGCCCGGATGTGGATGGAGGAGAAGCTCGGCACCCGGATCAACCTCAACCGCACCGACGAGGCGCTGGCGACGGGGGCCGACCGGATCGCGATCGGCTGCCCGTTCTGCCGGGTCATGCTCTCCGACGGCCTGACCCAGAAGCAGTCCGAGGGCGCCCGCGAGGAGGTCGAGGTCGTCGACGTGGCCCAGATGCTGCTGGCGGCGGTGCGCCGGGGCGACCAGGGCGAGGAGACGGCCGAGGTCACCCCCGAGCCCGAGCCGCAGCCCGACCCGGCCCCCGCCGGCTGACGGGGCCGCCGACCACGGCGCGATGCGGGCGACTACGGCGCGATGCGGGTGCGGTGGAAGCCCGACCACGAGCGGCTGGCGGTCGGCCCGCGCTGCCCCTGGTAGTGGCTGCCGCGGGCGTCCGACCCGTAGGGGTGCTCCGACGGGGAGCTGAGCGCGAAGAAGCAGAGCTGGCCGATCTTCATCCCCGGGTGCAGCACGATCGGCAGGGTCGCCACGTTGGACAGCTCGAGCGTCACGTGGCCGGTGAAGCCGGGGTCCACGAAGCCGGCCGTGGCGTGCGTGAGCAGCCCCAGCCGTCCCAGCGAGCTCTTGCCCTCGACGCGGGCGGCGACGTCGTCGGGCAGGCTCACCTGCTCGTAGGTCGACCCCAGCACGAACTCGCCCGGGTGCAGCACGAACGACTCGTCGGGCTCCACCTCGACCAGGCGGGTCAGGTCCGGCTGGTCCTGGGCCGGGTCGATCACCGGATACTTGTGGTTGTCGAACAGCCGGAAGAACCGGTCCAGCCGGACGTCCACGCTGGAGGGCTGGACCATCGCCGGCTCCCAGGGGTCGAGCACGACCCTGCCGGCGTCGATCTGGGCGCGGATGTCGCGGTCGGAGAGCAGCACGCAGCCACTGTAGTGGCCGGCCCGGCGTCCCTGGTTTCGGGGCGACTGCGCAGATGGGATATGCTCTCTACCCGACCCGGGAGACCTCGGGTCGGGCGTTTGCGGGCGTAGTTCAATGGTAGAACATCAGCTTCCCAAGCTGAATACGCGAGTTCGATTCTCGTCGCCCGCTCCAGCGCGAAGGGCCCCGTCGGTCACCACCGGCGGGGCCCTCGGCACGTCCGGGAACCACCGCCGTCGGGAGGCCCAGGGCGTCGGCGGGCCCTCCCCCCGGCAGCCGCAGACCCTTCCCCCGGCCCTGCCCCTGCGGCACAGTGGGGTATGGCGCGCCCGCGGGGCTGCGGCATACCCCGAGGGGCGGCACACCCCAGGCACGAGGAGGCGGCTGATGAGCCGGCAGATCCAGGTCACGTTCGACGCCCACGACCCGAGGGCGCTGTCCACCTTCTGGCGGGACGTGCTCGGCTACGTCCATCCTCCGCCGCCGGGGGCGGACCTGCCCGAGGGCGCCGATCCGCTGGCCGCCTGGGACGACTTCCTGGAGCAGGCCGGCGTGCCGCAGGACCAGCGCAACAGCGCGTCGGCGCTCGAGGACCCCGACGGGGTGGGGCCGCGGCTGTACTTCCAGCAGGTGCCCGAGGACAAGGTCGCCAAGAACCGCCTGCACCTCGACGTGCGCACCGCCTCCGACCTCCGGGACGAGGAGCGGATGGCGGCGCTGGAGACCGAGTGCGACCGGCTGCTCGCGCTCGGCGCGACCCGCCTGCAGCGGTTCGAGCCGGACCCGCCGATGAGCCTCGGCTTCATCGTCATGGCCGACCCGGAGGGCAACGAGTTCTGCCTGGACTGAGGACGCCCGGGCCGCCGAGCAGCACCCTCCGACGTCAGCCTCGCCGCCCTTGATGGACGGGGCCGATCGGTGCCAGGATCGTTCCACCGGCGTCCTGCCTCGGTGACGCCCTCGCCCGGGAGGGATCTCATGGCCCACGGAGACATCACCCACATCGACATCCCGGTCTCGGACACCGGGCGCGCGCAGGCGTTCTACAGCGCCCTCTTCGGGTGGCAGATCGCCGAGGTGCCCGGGTTCGAGGGCTATCCGATGTGGCAGGCGCCCAACAAGATCAGCGGCGGTGGCCTGGCGCCCCGCGGCGAGGGGTTCACCCAGCCGCGCTCCTACGTCGAGGTCGACTCGATCGAGGAGACGCTGCGGGTGGCCCAGGAGCACGGCGGACGGGTCGTCATGGACCGCAGCCCGATCAGCGAGACCAGCTGGTGGGCGATCTTCGAGGACCCCGACGGCAACGTCGTGGGCCTCTACGAGGGGACGACGGACAGCGGGTGACTCCGGACCTCAGGGCTCCTCGGGCCCCTGACCCCTCAGCTCGGCGTCGTCGATGCCGTCCGAGTGCTGCCGCACCCAGGTGGCGTACTCCCCCAGTGCCTGGGTGATCGGCACGGCGACCACCTCGGGCACGTCGTAGCTGTGCATCTCGCGCACCGCCCGGGCCACCGCCGGGAACGCGTCCGCGGTGGTCTTGGCCAGCAGCAGCCACTCCTGGTTGCGGTGCACCTCGTCCTGCCAGGCGTAGACCGAGGTCATCGGGCCGAGGACCTGGACGCAGGCGGCCAGCTGGCGGGCGACCAGGTCGGTGGCGATCCGCTGGGCCGCGTCCGTGTCGGACACGCTGATGTGCGCCTCGACCAGGGCGGGCTCAACGTCCACCCGGTCGTCGCCGGAGGCGGGCGCCAGCGACAGGCTCCGCCCGGACCGGGGCCCGGACCGGGGCCCGGCCGGGGGTCCGGACCAGGGGGTGCTCACCCCGTCACCTCGGACAACGCCTCGTCGATCACCGCGACCGCCTGGGCGGCGTCCTCGTGGCTGATGACCAGCGGCGGGGCGACGTGGATGCGGTTGGCCATGACCAGCGGCCACACGCCCCGCGCCTGGCAGGCGGCGGCGACCTGCTTCATCGTCGCGGCGTCCAGCGGCTCGCGGCTGTCCGGGTCGGCGACCAGCTCCAGCGCCCAGAACGCCCCCAGCCCGCGGGCCTCGCCCACGGCGGCGTGCCGGTCCGCCACGGCCTGCAGGGCCGGACCGAGCGTGCGCTCGCCCAGCTCCCTGACGTGCTCGACGATGCCGTCCTCGTGCAGGATCCGCAGGGAGGCGACCGCCGAGGCCGTGGCCAGCGCGTGCCCGGAGTAGGTCAGCCCGCCCGGGTAGGGGAGCTCGTCGAACGTCCGGGCGATCTCGTCGGTCATGATCACGCCACCGAGCGGGACGTAGCCGGAGTTGACCCCCTTGGCGAAGGTGATCAGGTCCGGGGCGATCCCCGCGTGCTCGAAGCCGAACCAGGCGCCGGTCCGGCCGAACCCCACCATCACCTCGTCGGCGAGCAGCAGGATCCCGTGCTCGTCGCACAGCTCCCGCACCCCCTGCAGGTAGCCCGGCGGCGGCGGCAGGATGCCGGCGCTGCCGACGACGCTCTCCAGCACGATCGCCGCGACGTGGTGCGGGCCCTCGGCCTGGACGGTGTGCCGCAGGTGGGTCAGCGCCCGCTCGCTCTCCTCCTCGGGGGTGGTCGCCCAGAACTCGCTGCGGTAGAGGTAGGGGCCCCAGAAGTGGACGACCCCCGGCACCGCCGGCTCCGAGCCCCAGCGTCGGGGCTCACCGGTCAGCGAGGCCGAACCCGCCGTGGAGCCGTGGTAGCTGCGGTAGGCGGCCAGGACCTTCTGCCGCCCGGTGTGGTGGCGCGCCATCCGGACGGCGTGCTCGTTGGCCTCGGTGCCGCCGTTGGTGAAGAAGACCTTGTTCATCCCCTCCGGCGCCACCTGGGACACCGCCGCCGCGGCCTCGGCGCGCGACTCCTCGGAGAACGAGGGCGCCACGGTGGTGATCCGCATCGCCGCCTCGGCGATCGCCCGGCTCAGCGCCGGGTGCTGGTAGCCCAGGTTGGCGTTGACCAGCTGGCTGGTCAGGTCGAGGAACCGGCGCCCCTGGTAGTCCCAGAACCAGGCACCCTGGCCCCCGGCCAGCGGCAGCGGGTCGACCGCCTTCTGCGCCGACCACGACGTGAAGACGTGGGCCTTGGAGAGCTCCCGGACGCGCGCCTCCCGCGCGGGATCCGCCGCGGGTGCGGAGGCGGGTGCGGCGGCGTCGGCGGAGGAGGTCCGGGTCATGCTCCCGAGTATGCCGTGCGCGCGCCCGCGCCGGGGGGAACCCGTGGCCCGGGTGGCTCGCCGCCCCGCGCCGGGGGCAGGATGGGCCCATGGCCGACAGCGCAGTCCCCGCCCCCTCCCCGGAGCTCTCGCACGCCCGGGGGCGCGACGACATACCCCTCCTGGAGGGCACGATCGGGCAGGCGCTGGACGCGACCGCCCGCCGGCACGGGGACCGGCAGGCGCTCGTGGAGTCGGTCAGCGGGCGACGGTGGTCCTGGTCCGAGCTGGTCCAGGACGTCGACCTGCTGGCGCGGGCGTTCATCGCCTCCGGGGTGCGCACCGGCGACCGGGTCGGGATCTGGGCGCCGAACTGCGCCGAGTGGACGCTGGTGCAGCTGGCGACCGCCAAGATGGGCGCGATCCTGGTCAACATCAACCCCTCCTACCGCACGCACGAGCTGGCCTACGTGATCAACCAGTCGGGGATCAGCACGATCGTGGTGGCCGAGCCGTTCCGCAGCAGCGACTACCCGGCGATGGTCGAGGAGGTGCGGCGGGAGTGCCCGTCGCTGGCGCAGGTGCTGGTCGTCGGGCGGTCCAGCTGGGAGGACTTCCGGGGAGGGGCCCACCAGGTGACCCGGGACCGGCTGGCCGAGGCGCAGAGCCGGCTCTCGCCGACCGACCCGATCAACATCCAGTACACCTCGGGGACGACCGGCTTCCCCAAGGGTGCGACCCTCTCGCACCGCAACATCCTCAACAACGGCTACTTCGTCGGCGTCGGCTGCGGCTACACCGAGCAGGACGTGGTCTGCATCCCCGTGCCCTTCTACCACTGCTTCGGGATGGTGATGGGCAACCTGGCGTGCGTCACCCACGGGGCCTGCATGGTGATCCCCGGCCCCGGGTTCGACGCCGCGGCGACGCTGACGGCGGTCCGCGACGAGGCGTGCACCTCGCTCTACGGGGTGCCGACGATGTTCATCGCGATGTTCGAGCTGATCGACGCCGACCAGGGGTTCTCGGTCGAGGACCTGGCGAGCGTCCGCACGGGGATCATGGCCGGGTCCCTGTGCCCCGCGTCGGTGATGCAGCGGCTGATCGACGCCGGGGTCAGGGACATGACGATCGCCTACGGGATGACCGAGACCTCGCCGGTGTCGACCCAGACCTCGCCCCGGGACCCGTTCGCGAAGAAGGTCGGGACGGTCGGACGGGTGGGGCCGCACCTGGAGATCCAGATCGTGGACCCGGTGACCCGCGAGGTCCTGCCCCGGGGGGAACCCGGGGAGTTCTGCACGAGGGGCTACTCGGTGATGCTCGGCTACTGGGAGGAGCCGGAGAAGACCGCCGAGGTGGTGCGCGACGGGTGGATGGCCACCGGCGACATCGGCGTGATGGACGAGGAGGGCTACGTCGAGATCACCGGCCGGATCAAGGACATGGTCATCCGCGGCGGGGAGAACATCTACCCCCGGGAGATCGAGGAGTTCCTCATGTCGCACCCGGACGTGGTCGACGCCCAGGTCGTGGGCGTGCCGGACGAGAAGTACGGCGAGGAGCTGATGGCCTGGCTGCGCCTGCGGTCCGGGGCCCCCCGCCTGGACGCCGAGGCCGTCCGGGAGTTCTGCGCCGGCCGGCTCGCGCACTACAAGGTCCCGCGCTACGTGCAGGTCACCGAGGAGTTCCCGATGACCGTCACCGGCAAGATCCGCAAGGTGGAGCTGCGCGAGAAGGGCGAGCAGCTGATCCAGGAGTGAGGAAGGTCGCGCGCCGCCTCACGTCGGGGGCGTGAACCGGCCGTCGATCGCCGTCCAGCCGCCGTCGACCATCACCTGGCTGCCGGTGACGAAGCTCGCGGCGTCCGAGGCCAGCCAGCAGACGGCTCCGACCATCTCCTCGGGCCGGGCCCACCGGGCCAGGGCCGACTTCTCCGCGTAGGCCCGCCCCCAGTCGGCGTCGTCGCGGATCTGCTGGGTCAACGGCGTCTCGACCACGCCCGGGGCGACGGCGTTGACCCGCACCCCCGCGGGTCCGAGCTCGGCCGCGAGGGTGCGGACCAGCTGCATCGCCCCGGCCTTGGTCGCGGCGTAGACCCCCTGCCCCGGCTCGACGGTCACCGCGCGGATCGAGGTCATCACGACGATCGACCCCGACCCGCGGTCGAGCATCCGCTGGGCGAACGCCCGGGCCGCCCAGAAGGTCCCCCGCAGGTTGAGCGCGACCACCCGGTCGAACTCCTCGGTCGTGTAGTCGAGCAGCCGCTTGCGCACGTTCGTCGCCGCGGTGAGCACGAGGACGTCGACGTCCCCCAGCTCGCCGGCCACCGCCGCCAGGGACTCCTCGTCCAGCACGTCCACGGGGTGTGCCCCGTGCCCGGCTCCCCCGCCCGGCAACCCGTCCCGCACCCGACGGGCCACCGGCTCGTCCTTGTCCAGGCAGCTCACCCGGGCCCCCTGGGCGGCGAGCCCGGTGGCGAGCTCGGCCCCGATCCCCCCGCAGCCGACCACCACCGCGTGGCGACCGTCGAGCCGGAACATGCGGGCGTAGTCGAGCGACGTCATACCCCCGATCCTGGCAGCGCCCGCGCGCCGCCGCCACGGGGACCCGGGTCAGTTGAAGACGACCGTGCGCCCGCCGCGCAGGACGACGCGGTGCTCGGCGTGCCAGCGCACCGCCCGCGAGAACGCCGCGGCCTCCACCTCCTGGCCCGCCTGGGCGAGCTGCTCGGGGGTGAGCCGGTGGTCCACCCGGCGGAAGTCCTGCTCGATGATCGGCCCCTCGTCCAGGTCGGCCGTCACGTAGTGGGCGGTCGCGCCGATGACCTTGACGCCGCGGTCGTGCGCCTGGGTGTAGGGCTTGGCACCCTTGAAGCTGGGCAGCAGCGAGTGGTGGAGGTTGATGATCCGCCCCGACATGTCGGCGCACAGCTGCGGGGAGAGGACCTGCATGTAGCGGGCCAGCGCGATCGTGTCGACCTCGTGCTCGGCGAGCAGCTCGCGCAGCCGCTGCTCGGCCTGCGGCTTGGTGTCCCGGGTGACCGGCACGTGGTGGAACGGGATGCCGTGCCAGGCGGCCAGGTCGGCGAAGTCCTCGTGGTTGGACACGATCGCCGGGACCGTGATCGGGATCTGGCCGTTGCGCGCCCGGAAGAGCAGGTCGTTGAGGCAGTGCCCCATCCGGCTGACCATGACGAGCACCCGGTGCGGCCGGGCCCGGTCGTGCACGTCCCACTGGGCGCCGAACCGCTCCCCCACCGGGGCGAACGCCGCGCGCAGCTCCTCCACGCCCGCCGGCTCACCCTCGCGCCGCAGCTCCATCCGCAGGTGGAACTCCCCGCTGGAGGGGTCGCCGAACTGCTGGCTGTCGGTGATCGTCAGGCCCTGCTCGAGGGCGGTCCCCGAGACGGCGTGGACGATCCCGGGGCGGTCGGGGCTGGACAGGGTGAGGACGACGTCGCGTCCGGGCTCGGCGGTCACGGAAGCCGAGTCTAGGGGCAGGTCATCCTCACCACACGGCGCTGGGGAAGGCGTCGACGTAGCCCCGCCACGTGCCCGCCGAGGTGGTCACGGTCGGGGCCGCGAGCGTGGCCCGCACCATCGCCCGGGTGACCACGTCCGCCGCACCCTGGAGCAGCTGGTGCATGGCCCAGGCGTCCGGCGCGTCGCGTTCGCCGGTGGCCAGCGTGAACAGGGTGTCCCCGTCGAACATGGTGTGCGCCGGCACGACCGCCCGCGCCATCCCGTCGTGCCCGCTCATCGCCAGCCGTGAGGCCTGCGCCTTCGTCAGCGCGGCGTCGGTGCCGATCACCCCGATCGTGGTGGCCAGGGTGCGCGGCAGGGCCTCCGACCCGAGCTCGGCGGCCCGGTTGCGGGCGGCCTCCACGTCGACCGGCTCGGGGGTGTGCAGCCGTGCGCCCTCGGGGAACCCCGGCAGGTCGTCCAGGTCGCGGGGCAGGAGGCGGCCGGCGGCGTAGAGCTCGCCGGTGGTCGGGTCGACGGTGGACCCGACCGCGTTGAGCACGATGAGCGCGGCCACCGTGGTGCCGTCCTCCAGGACCAGGCTCGCGGTGCCGACGCCCCCCTTGAGGCCGCCGGCGACCTGGGCCCCCGTGCCCGCACCGACGGCGCCGACCGGGGGTGCTGCGGCATACCCGTCGGGGCCGGCGACGAGGGCCTCCTGGGCGCGCTCGCACGCCTGGCGGCCGAAGGCGGCGTCGGGCGTGCTGGTCCAGCGGCCGCCGCGGCCGAGGTCGAAGATCACCGCGCCGGGGACGATCGGGACGACCTGGCCGGGTGCGCCCATCGCGAAGCCGCGGCCCTCGTCGAGGAGCCAGCGCATGACGCCGTCGGCCGCCGCCAGCCCGAACGCCGAGCCGCCCGACAGCGACACCGCGTGCACCCGGTCGACGAGGTTGTGCGGGTCGAGCAGGTCGGTCTCGCGGGTGCCGGGCCCGCCGCCCCGGACGTCCACCCCGCCGACCGCCCCCTGCGGCGGGGCCAGCACGACGGTGGAGCCGGTGAGCCAGCCCTCGCCGGAGGCGGTGTGGTGGCCGACGGCCAGGCCGACGACGTCGACGAGCGAGTTGGTCGGGCCGGCGGTGGGCTCGGTCGTCATGGTGCTCCTCCCGGGTCGTGCTGGGTCGGGCCGGGCAGCGAGTCGTCGGCGACGAGGGAGACCAACCTCCAGAGCCGCTTCGGCTGGTCCGTGGGCGTGCGGCTGCGGTCGATCGCGCGGTCCATGAGCTGCTCGAGCTCACCGCTCAGCCAGCGCACGTCCTCCTCGGTCAGCTCGACCAGGCCGGTGTGGATGGCGGCACGGGTGCTCTCCTCGCGCCCGCTGCCCCACGCCGCCGCCCACGCGGTGATGCGGTCGACGAGGTCGTGCAGGTCGAGGGCCTCCTGGTCCATGAAGGAGCGCAGCACGAGCTCGTCGTCGGCGCTGACCGGGCCCTCCGGCGGCCGGACGGTGAAGCCGCTGCCGGCGGCCACCCAGACCCGGTCGCGCCGGTCCCGGGCGTGCTCGGGCGCCTCCACGATCAGGCCGGCCCTGGCGAGCTGGCGCAGGTGGAAGCTGACCGAGTTGGCCGGGGCCCCGACGAGCTCGGCCAGGTCGGCAGCGCGACGGGGCACGTCCTCGTGCATCAGCTCCAGGAGACGGCGGCGCAACGGGTGGGCCATCGCCTTGAGCATGGGCGAGGTGAGCCGGACGGCTCCGGACGCCGGGTCGGCGACGGGCTCGGAGGGTGGGTCGTCGGTCATGACGGCAACCCTACCGATTAGTCCGCAGAGAAAGTTGCGCACTATCTCTTGCGCAATTATACGTGCGGGTCTACCGTTCCTTCCATGACCACCACCGCACCGGCCACCTCCTCGGCCGCCAGCACCGACGCTGCCTCGCCGGCCGCGAGCACCGACGCCACCTCCCCGGCCGGCGCCGGGGCCGCCACCGGCACCGCGACCGCCTCCACCGGCGGCGCCCCTGCGGGGCCCGCCCTTCCGCTCCACCGCCAGCGGGCCTACTGGGCCTGGCTGCTCAGCGACACCGGGCAGGCCCTGGGCGCCTCGCTGCAGTTCTTCCTCGTCCCCCTGCTCGTCGTCCTCGTCAGCGGCAGCGCCGCCGCGGCCGGGACGGTCGCCGCGCTCGGCGTCGGGGGGCGCATCGCCACGACCCTCCTCGGCGGGGTGCTGGCCGACCGCCACGACCTGCGCCACCTGATGATGCTCAGCGGGGCGGGCGCTGCGGCGGTCGTCACCGGCATGGTCGTGGTCCTGCAGCTGGACCTCGGCCTGCTGGCGCTCGGCGCGCTCAACCTGCTCGCGGGCGTCCGCGCCGGCCTGCTGGCCGGTGCCTCCGACGCGGCGCTCAAGCAGGTCGTGCCCGCCCCCCTGCTGCCCACCGCCGCCAGCGCCAACCAGGCCCGGGACGCCGCCGTGGCGATGGGCGGCCCGCCGCTCGGCGGGTTCCTGCTGGGGATCGGCGCGGTGCCCGCGCTCGCCGCGGCGGGCGCGGCATACCTCGTGGCCGCCGCGGGCGCACTGGTGCTCCGGGGCGACTTCCGGCCCGAGCGGACGACCACCGCCGCGTCCGTACGCGCCGAGGCCGTCGAGGGCCTGCGGTGGCTGTGGGCGCGCGCCGAGCTGCGCCGGGTCATGACCGTGGCCCTGCTGCTCAACCTCGGGCTCAACGCGGCCGTGACGACCCTGCTCTACCACCTCGCCACGTCCGGCGAGGACCCTGCGCGCATCGGGCTGGTCTCCACCGCGCTCGGCGTCGGGATGCTCGTGGGCGCGGTGGCCGCCGGCCCGGTCGTGCAGCGCTTCCCGTCGGGGCTGGTGGCGATGGCGGGGATGTCGCTGGCGGGGCTGTCCATGCTCGTGCTGCCGTTCGTCCCCGGGTTCTGGGGCACCCTGGCGGTGCTGACCGTCGGCATCCTCGGCGGCCCGGCGACCAACGCGGCGATGATGAGCTACCTCATGCACCAGACGCCGCGCCGGGTGCTGGGCCGGGTGATGAGCGCGGCCGGGCTGGTGGGCGCCGGTGCCCTGCCGCTCGCACCGGTGCTGGCGGGCTGGGGGCTGAGCCTGCTCGGGCTGCGGCCGACCCTGCTGGTGTGCGCCGGCGTCTGCCTGCTCGCCGTCGGGGCGGTGCTGTCCAGCCGGGCGCTGCGCACCCTGCCGCGTCCGGCCGACTGGGCCTCGTCCGAGGCGTGAGGCCGACGCCGGGCCTGGCACCCGGACGTCTCGGCGGACCCCCGGGGCTCAGCCCGTCTCGCCCGTCGCGGGCGTCCTGCCCGGGTCCTGCCCCCGCCGCGCCACGTCGGCGGCCAGCTGCCGGGCGGTCCGGCCGGCGAGGGCACCCTTGAGGTCGGGCACCGCGGCGAGCAGCTGCTGGGTGTACGGGTGCTGCGGGTCGGTCCACAGCTGCTCCGTCGGCGCCACCTCGACGAACACCCCCTGCCGCATCACCGCCACCCGGTCGCAGACGTGCCGCACGACGGACAGGTCGTGCGAGACGAAGACCAGCGTCAGGTCGAAGCCGTCGACGACCTCGTCGATGAGGTTGAGCACCTGCGCGCGCACCGACACGTCGAGGGCGCTGACCGGCTCGTCGGCGACGAGGATGTCCGGCCCGGGGGCGAGCGCCCGGGCGACCGAGATGCGCTGACGCTGGCCCCCGGAGAACTGGTGCGGGTAGCGGTCCGCCGCCTCCGCCGACATCCCGACCGCCTCGAGCAGCTCGTCCACCCGCGCGCGGTTGTCGTGCCGGCCCTGCGCGACGAGCGGCTCGGCGATGATGTCGCGCACCCGCATCCGCGGGTCCAGGCTGCTCATCGGGTCCTGGAAGACCAGCTGCAGCGTCTCGCGCAGCCACCCGAGCCGGCGCGCGGGCTGGTCGTGCACCGGCCGTCCTTCGACGAGGATCTCCCCCGACGTCGGCTGGTCCAGCCCGCTGATCAGCCGCAGCAGCGTGGACTTGCCCGACCCCGACTCCCCCACGATGCCGAACCGCTCGCCCCGCGCGACCGTGGCCGACACGTCGCGGACGGCGTCGACGACCGGGGCCGGCGTCAGCAGGGAGGTGCGCCGCCGCCGGAACTGCCGGCTGACGCCGCGCAGCTCGAGGGCGGGGGTGCCCTGGTCCTCAGCCATCTCGCTCACCTCCGGCGGGGTGGAAGCAGGCATACCCGTAGGCGGTCGTGCCCGCCGCGTGCTCCCCGCGCGGGGTCCAGGGGGGCGCGGTGGCGCAGACGTCGGTGGCGTGCGCGCACCGGGTCCGGAAGACGCAGCCCTGCGGGAACCGGCCCGCAGGAGGGACGCTGCCGGGGATCGTCGGCAGCTGGGTGCGGGCCCGTCGGCCGTCCGCGCCGGAGAGGTCGCTCGCCGCGACCAGCCCCTGCGTGTAGCGGTGCCGCGGACGGGAGAACACCTCCTGGACCGGTCCGGCCTCCACGATGCGGCCGCCGTACATGACGAGCACCCGCTCGCACACGGTGGCCACCACCCCGAGGTCGTGGGTGATGAACAGCATGCCGGCGTCCCGGGCCTCCACGCCGCGGACGACGAGGTCCAGCACGGTGGCCTGGACGGTGACGTCGAGGGCGGTCGTCGGTTCGTCGCAGATGAGCAGCGCCGGGTCGTTGGCCAGGGCGATCGCCAGCACCACGCGCTGACGCTGGCCGCCGGAGAGCTCGTGCGGATAGGCCCGGGCCACGTGCGCCGGGTCGGGCAGACCGACCTGGTCGCGCAGCTCGACCGCCCGCTCCCGG
>DATISK010000025.1:0-3496 GCA_035581545.1 Ornithinimicrobium sp.
CGGCCGCGTCGTCGCCCACAACTGGGCGCTCAACGAGGCGTCCGTGGAGAAGTCCGCCCGGGAGCGCATGCTCGAGGTGGCCGTGGAGGTGGACGGACGGCCGCTGTCCACGTGGGGCTGCGACGGGGTGGTCATGGCCACCCCGACCGGGTCGACCGCCTACGCGTTCTCCGGGGGAGGGCCGGTCGTCTGGCCCGACGTGGAGGCCCTCCTGCTCGTGCCGATCTCCGCCCACGCGCTCTTCGCCCGGCCGCTGGTCCTCGGTCCCCGGACCCACCTCGCCGTCGAGGGCGTCCCCCACACCTACGTGGCCGGGGTGATGTGGTGCGACGGCCGACGCACCGTCGAGCTCCCTCCGGGAGCGCGGATCGAGGTCCGCCGGTCCTCGGTCCCCGTCCTGCTCGCCCGCCTGAGCGACGAGCCGTTCGCGGACCGGCTCGTCGCCAAGTTCGCGCTCCCGGTCACCGGCTGGCGCGGGCCCGGGCCCTCCGTCGTGGAGGAACCTCCGGTATGACGCTGCGCCGGATCCGCATCCAGGGCCTGGGGGTCATCGACGAGGCCGAGCTCGACCTCAGCGAGGGGCTCAACGTCATCACCGGCGAGACCGGTGCCGGCAAGACGATGGTCGTCAGCGGGCTCGGCCTGCTGCTGGGCGCCCGGGCCGACGCCGGGCTCGTCCGGGCCGGCACGAGCCAGGCGGTCGTCGAGGGGGAGGTGGACGTCCCGGTCGGCCATCCCGCGGCGCTCCGTGTCGTCGAGGCCGGGGGCGACGCCTCCGACGGGGTCGTCCTGGTCCGTACCGTGGCGGCGGAGGGACGCTCGCGCGCCTACGTCGGCGGCCGGGCCGCGCCCGTCGCCGTGCTGGCCGAGGTCGGTCAGCACCTGGTGGCCGTGCACGGACAGGCCGACCAGTGGCGGCTGCGTGACGCGGAGCAGCACCGGATCCTCCTGGACACCGCCGGCGGAGCCGAGCTCGACTCGGCCGCACGGGCCTACGGCGAGGCCTACGACCGGTGGCAGGCGGCACGCACCCACCTGGTCGAGGTCGTGCGGGGCGCCGCCGAGCGCAGCCTCCGGGTGGACGTGCTGCGCGCCGCCCTGAGCGAGATCGACGGGCTTGCTCCCCACGAGGGTGAGGAGGAGGAGCTGAAGGCCGAGTCCGAGCGCCTCACCCACGCCGAGGAGCTGCTCACGGCGTCCCGCGCCGCGCACGACGCGCTGGTGGGCGCGGACGACCCGGGGGACGAGGTCCCGAGCGTGGCCCACCTGGTCTCGGCAGCCTCCACCCTCCTGGGCCCGGCCGCCGGCCACGACCCCGAGCTGGAGGCGCTGCAGAGGCGGCTCGAGGAGATCGGCTACCTCGCCTCGGACCTGGCCTCCGACCTGTCCGGCTACGCCGCCGGCGTGGACGTGGATGCGGAGCGGCTGGACGCGGTGCACCGTCGGCGGGCCGACCTGACCGCACTCCTGCGCCGGTACGGTCCCTCGACCCGGGCCCTGCTGGACTTCGCCCGGGGCGCCCGCGAGGAGCTGTCGCGCCTGGACCTCTCCGAGGAGGACGTGGCCGACCTGGCTCGACGGACCGAGGCGCTGCGCCAGGACGTGGGACGGCTCGGGGCCGGGCTGTCGTCGGTGCGCGAGCAGGCTGGTCAGCGGGTCGGGCAGGAGGTCACCGAGGAGCTCGCCCACCTGGCCATGGGGGCCGCCCAGGTGGTGGTGCACGTCGCGCCGCGGCTGGCGCCCCCGGACCACGCCGGCCCGACGGCGGCCGACGACGACTCCGCTGCGTCCGGCCGGTCCGCCGGTCCGGAGGAGGGACCGGCCACCACCGTGCCGCTGCCCGACGGCCGCCTGGTCGTCCCCCGCCGGCACGGGCTCGACGACGTCGAGATCCGGCTGGCCGCCAACCCGGGGGCCGTCCCGAGGTCCGTCGCCCGGGCGGCCTCCGGCGGCGAGCTCTCGCGGGTCATGCTCGCGCTGGAGGTGGTCTGCGGGGACGAGAGCCTGCCCACCTACGTCTTCGACGAGGTCGACGCCGGCGTCGGCGGCAGCGCCGCCCTGGACCTGGGCGCGCGGCTGGCGCGGCTGGCCCGGACCGCCCAGGTCGTCGTGGTCACCCACCTGGGGCAGGTCGCCGCGTACGCCGACCGCCACCTCGTGGTGCGCAAGAGCAGCGACGGTCAGGTCACGAGCAGCGACGTCGTCGTCGTCGAGGGGCCCGAGCGGGAGGCGGAGCTGGCGCGGATGCTCGGCGGTGTGGCCGACTCGCAGGCTGCGGTCCAGCACGCGCGGGAGCTGCTCGGCCGCCGGGACCAGGTGGCCCGCGCATGACGGAGGTGGTGCGCCCGTGAGCCGACCGACCCGCACCCGTCGGTCCGCCTCCGAGGACCCGGCTCCCGTGACCGGCCCGGCCCGGGTCGATCCGAGGACGAAGAACCTGACCAAGCGGCTGCAGACGGGGGACGTCGCCGTCATCGACCACGACGACCTCGACCAGGTCAGCGCCCACGCGCTCGTGGCGTGCCGGCCGGCGGCGGTCGTCAACGCGGCGCCGAGCACCACCGGCACCTATCCCAACCGGGGGCCGCAGATCCTCCTGGAGGCCGGGATCCCGGTGCTGGACCTGACGGGGCCGGAGGTGATGCAGATCGCCGAGGGCACGAGCGTGACGGTGGAGGGCGACGAGCTCCGGGCGGGGGACCGGGTGCTCGCGCGGGGCGTCCGGCTGACCCCGGCCCTGGTGGAGGCCCAGCTGCAGGACGCCCGGGCCAACCTCTCCGACCAGATCGAGGCGTTCTCCCAGAACACGATGGACTACGTGCGCGCCGAGCGGGACCTGCTCCTCGACGGCATCGGCATCCCGCCCCTGCGCACGGACCTCGCCGGACGGTACGCCCTGGTCGTCGTGCGCGGATACCACTACAAGGAGGACCTGCACACGCTGCGGCCGTTCATCCGGGAGGCCCGGCCCGTCCTCATCGGCGTGGACGGGGGAGCGGACGCCCTCATCGAGCAGGGCCTGACCCCGGACCTCATCGTCGGGGACATGGACTCGGTCTCCGACCGGGCCCTGACCAGCGGTGCCGAGCTGGTGGTGCACGCCTACCGGGACGGTACGGCGCCGGGCCTGGAACGGGTCGAGGCCCTCGGTGTCCGGGACGCCGTCGTGATGCCCGCCCCGGGCACGAGCGAGGACATCGCGATGCTGCTGGCCGACGACAAGGGCGCCGAGCTCATCGTGGCCGTGGGCACCCACGCCACCCTCGTGGAGTTCCTCGACAAGGGACGCCAGGGCATGGCCAGCACGTTCCTGACCCGGTTGCGCGTGGGCAGCAAGCTCGTCGACGCCAAGGGGGTGAGCCTGCTCTACCGGTCGCGCATCTCGACCGGCTCGCTCGTGTGGCTCGTGCTCGCGGGACTCACCGCGCTCCTCGTGGCCCTGGCCGCCACCCCGGGCGGCCGGGCGTTCTTCGGGGTGCTGGCCGTACGATGGGAC
>DATISK010000026.1:0-5922 GCA_035581545.1 Ornithinimicrobium sp.
TGGCCCGGGACAGGCCGACGTAGAGGCGCTCCCTGGAGCGGTCGCGGGTGCCGTCCTCGTTGAAGCACAGCACGACGGCTAGCCGTTCCAGCCCCTTGCACCCCAGCACGTGGCCGTAGAAGACGTCCTCGCCCTCCCAGAACGTGCGCCAGTAGCCCTCCTGGCCGAGCTGCTCCTGGCGGGAGTGCTGCTCGGGGTGCCGGGCACCGGTGGTGATGAGCGCGACGTGGGAGGTGGGCCAGCCGTCGTCGAGCAGCCGCTCCACCTCGTCGTCGGCCACGCCCAGGGCGTCCTCCGCGGAAGCCTGGACGAACTCGACCTCCGGCCCGTCCCCGCCCATCGGCCGCATCCGCATCGGTGCCAGGGCGCTGAAGCTGGCGGCGATCTGCCGGGTGTTGCGCAGGTTGTGGTCCAGGACCAGCGGCACGAGCGCCACCGGAGGGCGGCCGAACCGGGGGAAGAGCCGCTGGTTCTCGTCGGAGTAGACGTAGAGCCCGCCCTCCTCGGGGTCGCGCAGCGCGGTGAGCAGCGGCGCCCACCAGTCCTCGGCGAAGTCCTGGGCCTCGTCGACGATGATCGCGTCGAACTTCCTGCCCTCGGGCAGGTCCGCCGCCAGCTCGGCCATCCGCGCGGGCAGCTGCTTCTCCCAGAAGTCGCTCTCGTCCCGGCCGGCGGTGACGTCCACGCCCCACTGCCGCCCGAGCTCCTCGAACCGCCCGATGAACGCCGGCGTGTGCTTGCGCCCGGCTCCCTCGAAGGACCGCTTGAACCACTCCCCCAGCCCGATCGAGTAGCACAGCAGCGCCACCCGCTGCGCCTTCTGCCCGCCGAACCCGTGGGTCAGCTGCCGCGCCTGGGCCATCGCGAGCACGGTCTTGCCGCTGCCCGCACCGCCACGCACCTCGACCCGGTGCAGCAGCCGGGTGACGCCCAGGATCATCGCCTGCTCCTGGGTGAGCCGGTCGGCCCGCGCCTCCCGGTCGTCGGACTCGGCCACGACGTCGGCGCTCATGAGGTCGCGCCCGGTGAGGATCTCGGCGATCAGCGCCACGTCGTCGTGGTCGGGCCGGCGGTGGTGGACCTCGTGCGTGTCCGCCAGCGTCCGCAACCGGGTCGCCAGGTGCCTCAGGTCGTCCCGGCCGTGCACCATGTCGCGCGAGCACCCGGGCTGCGCGAAGCCCTCCGGGACCGAGCTGTATGGCGTCACCACCGCGTGCACCCACCGCACCCGGGCGCGCGAGGAGTCGCGCCAGCGGGGGTCGTCCTGCACGTACGCACGCAGCGCGTGCTTGACCCGCTGCGCCTGGCCCACGGGGTCGATCTGCCGGGACGACCCGCCGCCCCTCTGCTGCCAACGGCCCTCACGGTCGACCGAGACGCTGCCGCCCTTGACCTCGACGACCACGACCCCGGCGTCGGGGACCAGCACGACGAGGTCGGCCTCGTGGTCCTGCTCGTGGTCCGTGAGGTGGACGTTGGCCAGCAGGACGCAGCCCTCGCCCAGCTGGGCCGACAGGCGTTCCCACACCTCCTGCTCGGTGTGGTTGGCGAACGCCGGGTCCGCCGGGATCAGCCGCGCGCCCAACGCCGTACCCCCGCCGCATACCCCCGCCGTCGTCGCCCCGTCGCCCATACGGCGGAGCATAGGGGCGAGGTCGGACACACTCCGCCCCGCCCCGGCCGTAGACGAGCACGCACCCCGTGCGGGACCATGGCACATGGCGGCCCACGGACCGGAGGAGCTCGAGGTCTACCTGCAGGAGGTGCGCGCCCGCCGCGCCGAGATGCGGGAGTCGCTGACGGCCGTCCTCGACGCCCTCGCCGTCCCCCTCGGCCGGACCGACGTCTGGCCGGACCGCGTGCGGGCCGCCCTGATCGAGCTGGCCCACGACTTCGAGGACCACATCGGCGTGACCGAGCGCCCGGACGGCATGTTCGGCGACGTGCTCGACGGGCAGCCGCGGCTGGTCCGTTCGGTGGAGATGCTCCTGGCGGAGCACGCGCCCCTGCGCGAGGACATCGAGGGATCCCTCGCGCTGCTCGAGCCGGGTGCGGCGGTCGACCTGGCTGACGTCCGTGAGCGGGTCACCGGTCTGGTGGGACGGCTCGTCCGGCACCGTCAGCGGGGCAGCGACCTGATCTACGAGGCCTATGCCGTCGACATCGGCGGGCAGGGCTGACCCGCGGGGAGAGCACGTGGGACGGCATGCCGGAGACCGCCGATGAGCCCCACCGAGGGGGCGGCCCCCTTCGCGGCCGGCGGCGAGGCCTACGACGCCTTCATGGGCAGGTATGCCGTGCCGCTGGCCCCCCTCTTCGCGGACGTGGCCGGCGTGACGGCCGGGCAGCGCGTCCTCGACGTCGGGTGCGGGACCGGCGCGCTCACCGGTGAGCTGGTGCGACGGGTCGGTGCCGATCGGGTGGCCGGCTGTGACCCCTCGCCGCTGCTCGAGGCCTGCCGGGCGCGGCACCCCGGGACCGACCTGCGGGCCGGCGTCGCCGAGGACCTGCCGTTCGACGACGGGTCCTGCGACGTCGCCCTCGCCCAGCTCGTCCTGCACTTCGTCACCGACGCCGACCGTGCGCTGCGCGAGATGCGGCGGGTGGTCGTGCCCGGTGGCCGGGTGGCCGTCTGCGTCTGGGACGCCGAGGCCATGGAGATGCTGTCCGCCTTCGCCCGGGCCGTGCACGCGGTCGAGGGCGAGGTGCCCGAGCGCCTGCGTGCGTGGCCGTTCGGCCGCACGGGGGAGCTCGCGGGGTTCCTGTCCAGCGGCGGCCTGCAGGACGTGACCGAGACCCGGCTGCGGGTCGGGTGCGGGTACGCGAGCGTCGAGGAGCTGTGGTCCACGCTGCGGATGGCGGTCGGCCCGGCCGGGGTCCACCTGGCGGGGCTCTCCCCGGACGGGCAGGAACGCCTGCGCACGGCATACCTGGACGAGGTGGGGTCCCCGGACGGCCCGTTCACGCTCGGCGCCCTCGCGCACGCGGCCGTGGGGACGGTCGCCCCTCGCGACGCGGGGTGAGCGTGGCGGTCACTCCCCCGGCATCCCGCCCTCGACCTGCTTCCCGTCGACGACGACCTCGCAGCGCTCGGACCAGAAGCACACCAGGTCGCGCACCGGTTCGGCGTCGTGGAGCGGGTCGGGGTAGGACCACGCGATGTCCTGGCCGCCCTCCACGTCGGCGCTCAGATAGCTCGCCCGCCCCTTGTAGGCGCACACCGTCCGCGTCGCCGACTCCGACATCAGGTCCATCCGGACGTCCTCGCGCGGGAGGTACCAGCGGGGCGGCAGGTGGGTCTCGAAGAGGGCGACCGGACGGACCGAGTCGGCCAGGACGGTGCCGCCCAGCCGGACGACCACGTGCCGGCTGCTGCGGAGGCAGTCGATGCGCTGGCCCGGGTCGTGCGGGTGCCCCATGACCGGTTCCTCCTCCTCGGTCCAGTCGAACGCCGCGAAGTCGAGGACCACCCGCTCGCCCAGCACGGGGTCGTCGGGCCGGAAGGCGACCTCCCGCCCCGCGGGGTCGTCCTCCAGGGCCAGCGGCGTCCCCGGGAGGGTGTGCCACCCGAAGTGTCCCGGGGCCAGGACCGGCGGCAGCGGGTCGGGCCGGTCGGCGGCCGTGGTCGGGACGAGGTCCACGAGCAGGTCGGCCTCGGGCACGGCATACTCCGGCACGATGCGCCGGGGCTCCCACACGAGCAGGGATGCGGTGGTGTCCACGACCGGGCGGCCGCCCCTGGCCGCGCGGATGCGCTTCTCGACCGCCGCGTAGCGCAGCTGCGGCAGGAGGTCGAAGGTCGTCCGGAGCATGTCGATGGCCATGACCTCCATGGTCCTCCGAGCGGCGCGACGCCGCCAGGGTCTTGCGCACGCTGGAAGACTGGACGGCATGGACCCCGACGCGGGCAGGGACGGGGCCGGCGGCCACCGGCAGCGTCTCGCCACGGGCATCGCGATCGCGCTGGCGATCGGCCTGGCCCTGTCGTTCGCGCTCGGCAGCTGGACCATGCTCATGGCCGGAATCGGGCTGGGCGTCGTCCTGTGGGCCGGCTCGGGGGGCGAGGGTTGAGCGACGAGGGCCGCAGTGCCCCTATGGGACGGCTGGTCGGACGACAGGAACGGTCCGACTACCTCGCCTCGGCCGTGACCCTCCGCTGGGCCCGGTTGCCCCACCACTTGGCGGCCTGCTCCGCCACCCACCCCAGCACGAGCGCCAGGACCAGGGCGACCACGACGGCCAGCAGGGGTTGCTCCTTCACCCAGTTGCCGGCCAGCGCTCCGATGCCGACGTTGTAGGCGGCCCAGCTGACCACCGCGATGCTGTCGAAGAACATGAACCGCAGGCGGGGAAACTCCATGGCGCCCGCGGTCAGGTTCACGATCTGCCGGCCGCCCGGGATGTAGCGGCAGGCGATGATGATCATCCCGCCGCGGCGCAGCAGCAGCCCGGTCACCCAGGTGACGAAGGACCGCACCTTGGGTCGCCGGCTCTCCCGGAGCCGGCCCAGACGGGTGTACCGGCCCAGGGTGTAGGTGAGGTTGTCCCCCAGGAAGCCACCGACCGCCGCCACGGCGATCAGGGCGAGGAGGTTGGGCTCACCCTGCGCGACGGCCACCGCTCCGAGGGCCACCATCACGGTCTCGGCAGGCGCGGGTGGGACGATCCCGTCGACGACGCAGACGAGGAGCACGATCGGCAGCAGCCAGGCCGAGTCGGCGTGCGACTCGATGAAGGCGTTGAGCGCCTCGATCATGCGTCCTCCCAGGGGTGCCGGCCAAGTATGGCAACAGACGCGAGGTCACGAGGTCTGAACCAGAACGCCCCGGCCCCGGCACGCACGGCGTCTACGCGGACACGTCCTGCACGACCTCGTTGCGACGCAGGGGCGCCGGCACGACCGGCGGGTCGAAGCGCGCCCATCGTGGCGGGCCCACGGGAGCGAAACCCGCCTCCCTGAGCGCCCGGTCCAGCACAGCCCGGTGCCGCTCGAACGACGCCTGCGTCCACCTGCCCCGGTAGCGGCGGACCGCGGAGAGCACGGTCGGGCGGGCGTGCAACGTGACGTCGGGGTTCGTCGGCACCGGCGCGTCCTGCAGCGTGAACGCCGCCGGGAGGACGAAGGCGACGGCATACCCACCCTGCCCGGTCTCCTGCTGGACGACCGGGGACGTCATGGCGATCGTCTGCGACTCCTGCTGGACCACGGGTGCCGTCATCGCGATCTTGGAGCTCGAGCGGTTCTGGCCCCCGATGTAGCCGGCCAGCCTGCGGAAGGCGACGTTGCCGGCGTCCTCGAACGGCGCCCGGACGACCACCTCGGCGACGACGTGCGCGGGGTATCGCCGCAGCTCGAACTCCGGATAGCCGCGGACGACGTCGTAGACCTGCTTCTCCGTCACGGTCGAACGGTACGCCCGGCAGGCGCCGGCCGGGATGTCCCGACCGCGTGACAGCGGCTCATCGTCCGGGGCTGGCCTCGAGCCCCAGCATCGTCTCGCTGCGCTCCCACAGCCCCCGCGCCAGGTCCTCGTCCTTGACCTGCGGGTTGACCTTGCCGGGCCTGTTCTTCTCGTAGTACTCCCCCGAGTGCCACGTCTCCCCCGGCGTGCCCTCGGCGAGCCAGACGAGCCGCTTCCCGCCCGTCTCCACGCTCGTCATGAGGTGGCGGATCGGCGTGTGGTAGGCGAACCGCATGACGCTGGAGGTGTCGTTGGCGAAGTTGGTCGCGATGCCCCCGGGGTGGAAGGCGGCCGCGCTCACGCCCTGGTCGGCATACCGACGGTGCAGCTCCTTGGTGAACAGCACGTTGGCCAGCTTGGCGTCGCCGTAGGCGTTGTTGGCGTTCCAGTCGCGGCTGTTTTCCAGGTCGTCCAGGTCGATCCTCCCGAACGCGCGATGGCCGATGCTCGAGGTCTGGAT
>DATISK010000027.1:0-4690 GCA_035581545.1 Ornithinimicrobium sp.
GGCGACGTCGACCTCCCAGCCCCCGTCCCCGTCCTCGTCGTCCAGCCGGTAGGCGGTCCCGCCCGCCTCGGCCTCGGCCACGCTCACAGCCTCCAGCCCGGAGCCGGTGGGGTCGAAGGAGGTGTCGCCGGTGGCGGAGGAGGTGCTGTCGTCGTCGGTGCCGGTGGCGTCGTCGTCGGTGCCGGTGGCGTCGTCCTCCTCGGGGGCCGGGGCAGGCACCGCCGACGGGCTGCTGTCGGCGGTCGGGCTGCCGGCCGGGTCGTCGGCCCCGCCGCAGGCGGCGAGCGTCAGTCCGAGCGCGAGGGTCATGGCCAGGGTGGTCGTCCGTGTCGTCCTCATGGACCCAGCATGCGCCCGTCGCATGAGATCCGCTCTCATCGACGGCTCCCGGTCAGCCCGTGTTGCGCAGACCGGCGGCCACGCCGTTGACGGTGGCCAGGAGCACCCGCTGCAGCTGCTGGGTCTGCGTGTCGTCGTCCTCCCCGGCCGCCTGCTCCGTCGAGGTCCCCTCCCCCGAGCTCTCCTTCCCCGGGGCCTCCTCCCCCGAGGTGCCCTCCCGCAGCCGGCGCAGGAGCTCCACCTGCAGGTAGGAGATCGGGTCCAGGTAGTTGTCCCGCACCGCCAGGGTGCGCTTGAGCACCGGCTGGTCGTCGAGCAGGTCATCCTCCCCGGTCAGCGCCTTCAGCTCGGTGACCGTCAGCTCGAACTCGGCCCGGATGGCCTCGAAGACGTGCCGCAGCTGCGCCGGCACCAGGGTGTCCACGTAGTGCGCCGCGATGTCGAGGTCGGTCTTGGCGACCGTCATCTCCACGTTGGACAGGACGGCGGCGAAGAAGTTCCAGCGCTCGAGCATCTCGGTGAGCGTGTCGCCGTGGCCGGCCTCGCGGGCGGCCTTGAGGCCGGATCCCACGCCGAACCACCCGGGGACGATCTGCCGGGTCTGGGTCCAGCCGAAGACCCACGGGATCGCCCTCAGCCCCTCCAGGCCGGCACCGGTGTCGGGCCGCTTGTCGGGGCGCGAGCCGATGTTGAGCGCGCCGAGCTGGTCCACGGGGGTCGCGGCGACGAAGTAGGCGGGCAGGTCCGGGTCGTCGATCAGCCGTCGGTAGGCCTGGAAGGCCGCGTCGCTGGCCACGTCCATCACCGCGCCGTAGCGTTCGCGCTCGGCGGCGGTGGTCCGCGGGTCGCGGTGCAGGGCGGAGGCCCGCAGGACGGCCGCGAGCGACAGCTCGAGGTTCTCCTTGGCCAGGGCCGGCAGGGAGTACTTGTCCGAGATGACCTCCCCCTGCTCGGTGAACTTGATCTCGCCCTCGAGCACCCCGTTGGGCTGGGCCAGGATGGCGTCGTACGTCGGGCCGCCGCCACGGCCGACCGACCCTCCGCGCCCGTGGAACAACCGCAGCCGCACCCCGTGGCGGGCGGCGACGTCGCGCAGGGCCCGCTGCGCCTGGTGGATCGCCCACTGGCTGGTCAGCACGCCGGCCTGCTTGTTGGAGTCGGAGTAACCGAGCATGACCTCCTGCACGTCTCCGCGGAGGCGGACCAGCTCACGGTAGGACGGGGTGGACAGCAGCGTGTCCACCAGCTCCGCGGCGCCGCGCAGCTCGTCGATGGTCTCCAGGAGGGGGGCGAAGCCGACCCGGGCGAAGGCCCCCGCGCCGCCGCTGTCTCCGCGCAGGTCGACCAGACCGGCCTCGCGGGCCAGCACCGCCGGGGCCAGCACGTCGTCCGGCCCCTGCGTCATGGAGACGATGTAGGTCTCGATGACCTCCTCGCCGTAGGTGGCCACGGCGTGCCGGACCTCGTCCAGGATCGCCAGCACCGGGCCGCGTGCGGCGGCCCGGGTCAGCAGCGGCCGGCGGGACCCGAGCTCCTCGGCCAGGACGCGGGTGCGCCCGGGGCCGTCGAGGGCGGCATACCCCTCCTCCCCGGCGGCACCCACGGCGTCGAGCATGGGACCGAGCTCGGCGTGGTGCTTCTCGGCGTGCTCGCGCACGTCCAGGGTGGCCAGGTGCAGGCCGGTGCCGGCCAGGGTCTGGGCGGCGCGGGCGACCCGTCCGTCGGCGACCAGTCCGCCGCCGTGCTCGCGCAGGGAGTCGGCGACCACCTGCAGGTCGGCGACGATCTCGTGGCCGTCGGCGTAGTCGCGGCCCGGCTCGTGCTCGCTGACGCGGTCCAGCCGGGTGGCGGTGTTGAGCAGCTTGGCGCGCACGCAGGTGAGCTTGAGCCGGTAGGGCTCCTGGGCGTTCAGCTCCAGCACCCGGGGGTCCAGCCCGGGGAGGTGGCGCAGGTCCTCCTCGAGCGAGGCCCGCAGCTCGGGGGCGACGTCGACGATCTCGGTGGAGGAGGACAGCTGGGAGATGAGCACGTCCACCAGGGCCAGGGCCACGGTGACGGCGTGCCGTCCCTGCAGGTGCAGGATCTCGCGGGTCACCTGGGGCGTGACGAACGGGTTGCCGTCCCGGTCGCCGCCGATCCAGGAGCCGAAGCGCAGCGGCGGACGGGTCACGTCGACGGGCACGCCGTGCTCGGCCAGCAGGTCACCCAGGTCCCCGAGCAGGTCGGGCATGGTCTCGGTGAGCACCTCGTCGAGGTAGTACATGGCGTTGCGCGCCTCGTCCATCGGCGTCGGCCGGTTCTGCCGCAGCTCGTCGGTCTGCCAGATGAGGTCGACCAGCTCCGCCAGGTCGCGGTCCTGCCGTCGCCGGGCCAGGGTGTCCGGCTCGGTGGGCACGGCCAGCACGTCGGCCAGGTGACGGATCTTGGTCAGCACGCTGCGCCGGGACGCCTCGGTCGGGTGGGCGGTGAACACCGGCCGCACGTCGAGCTCGGCGACGGTCGCCGCCAGCAGCTCCGGGCCCCCGGCCTCGACCACGTCGCGCACGGCCGAGGTGAGCCAGCCGTCGGCCTCGGGGCGGGAGGTGAGGGTGCGCACGCGGTGCACCTGCTCGGCGGCGTTGGCGAGGTGGAAGTAGGCCGAGAACGCCCGCACGAGCGCGCTCGCGCGCTCCAGGGGCAGGTCGGCCAGGACGGACTGGACCTGCTCGGCCGCCCCCTCGTCGCCGGCCTTGCTGGCCTTGGTGGTCAGTCTGACCTGCTCCACGGCGTCCAGCAGCTCCTGCCCGTGGTGGCGCACGAGGGCCTGACCCAGCAGGGTGGACACCCGCCGCACGTCGGCGCGCAGCTCGGGGCTGATCGGGTCGGAGTGGTCGGGCTGGACGGGCTGGTCGGTCACGGGCACGAGCCTAGCCGCCGGCCCCTGACGTGGCGGCACCCCCGGGAGGCGGGGGCGCCGCGTTCAGGAGCCTGCCGCGACCGCCGGCTGCGTGCCCAGCCAGTGCCGCACGGGGCAGGACGGCGTGGCGAACCAGCACACGACCGCGGCCAGGGCGGTCACCGCGGCGACCACCCCCAGCCACAGGCCGAAGGGCTGGGGCAGCTCCTGGGCGAGGATGAAGAACGCCATGGCCAGGACGAAGACCCCGAACCCCTTGCGCAGCACCTGCTCCGGGATGATGCCGGCGAGGCGGGCCCCGCCGAAGGAGCCGACGACCGCGGCCGCGGTCACCGCGAGCACCAGGGGCCAGTCGAGCTGGACGCTGGTGAGGTAGCCGGCCAGCCCGGCGAAGGACTTCATCGCGATGACGAGCAGGGACGTGGCCACGGCGACCGGCATCGGGAGACCGCCCAGCAGCGCCAGCGCCGGGACGACGAGGAAACCGCCCCCGGCGCCGACGATGCCGGTGACCAGACCGACCACGAGCCCCTCGACGACGACCGTGCCGACGGGCAGCTCGCCGGTGGTGGGCTCACCGCCCTCCTGGCGACGGCCGCGGATCATCGCCACGGCCGTCGCCAGCATCATCAGCGCGAACGCGATCATGAGGACCTGGCCCGGGACGTAGCCGCCGAGCAGCCCGCCGGCGAACGCGCCCGCCATGCCCGCCACGCCGAAGACGAGGCCGGTGCGCCACCGCACCCGCCCCTGCCGGGCGTGGGAGACCACGCTGACGGCCGAGGTGACGCCGACGACGAACAACGACGCCGCGATCGCCTCCTTGGCCTCCATCCCGGCCACGTAGGCCAGGATCGGCACGGTCAGGATCGAGCCGCCTCCGCCGAGCAGGCCGAGGGACACCCCGATGACGACGGACAGCAGCAGCGTGATCGCGAGGATGGCGGACACGGGTTCCTCCTGGTGGGCGGGCTACCGGTGATGGGCGGGCGGGTGCGTCAGCGGACGGTGGGCAGCTGGCCGATGGCCTCGTGGGCCTCCGGGTCCTGGGTGCCGCGGTTCCACGGCATCCTCGCCAGGGCGGCCCCCATCGCGCAGGTGTTGGTGGCGGCCGAGAAGGCCAGCCCGGCGCCGACGGCCCCGGCGACCACGCGCAGCTTGGGCGAGACCAGCTCGCCGGCCAGCAGACCGGTCGTCACGAGGGTGCCGGCGACCATGCGGACCTGGCGGTCCATCGCCCAGCGCTGCTCGCCGCGGACGACGTCACCCCCGGCGGCCGCGAAGGCGGGGGCCCCTCCGTCGAGGACGAGCGCGGAGTCCATGCCGACCTCGTGCAGGCGCAGGCGGGCCTGCTCGGCGCGGACGCCCGAGTGGCAGACGAGCACGACGCGGCGGCCGACCCGCTGCGCGACGTCCTGGGTGTGCTCGGCCAGCAGCGGCAGCGGCACGTTGTAG
>DATISK010000028.1:0-1584 GCA_035581545.1 Ornithinimicrobium sp.
GGTGTACGACGTGGCGAACCCGAGCATCCCGCTCGCGTCCTCGGCGACCCAGCACCCGCCCGGGTCGGTGGCCAGGAAGTGGCGGGTCCGGACGATCCAGGCCGCGCGGCGCTCGGGGGAGCGGGGCTCGGGCTCGGGCCAGGAGCGGCGCGCCATCCGGCGGTCGAGCTGGAGGAAACCGTCCGAGCTGAGCCGCTCGGCCGCCACGAGATCGGCCTCGGTCATCGGCCGGATGGTCGCCTCCGTCACGGCTCGACCCTATGCGGTGGTGAGATGGGCCCATGCGCGTACTGATCGCCCCCGACAAGTTCGCCGGGACCCTGACGGCCGTGGAGGCTGCCCGGGCCATGGCGGAGGGCTGGCAGCGGCAGGCGCCGGGCGACCAGGTCGACCTCGCCCCCATGTCCGACGGCGGGCCGGGCTTCGTCGACGTCCTCCACGCCGCCCTGGGCGGGGAGCTGCGGATGGTCACCGTCCGCGGGCCGCTCGGGGACCCGGTCCCGGCGACGATCCTGGTCATCGACGACACGGCGTACGTCGAGAGCGCCCAGGCCTGCGGCCTGCACCTCACCGGGGGGGAGCGCGCCGAGGAGGCCACCAGCTTCGGTGTGGGCGAGCTGGTGGGCCAGGCGCTCGACGCCGGCGCCACCACCGTCGTGGTCGGCCTCGGGGGCAGCGGCACCACCGACGGAGGGGCCGGGCTGCTCGCGGCGCTCGGGGCCCGCGCGGACCGCCCGCTGGACGCGGGGGTGGCCGGGCTCGAGGGGATCAGCGAGGTGGAGCTGGGTCCGGCCCGCGCCCGCGTGGGGGGTGCCCGCCTCGTCGCCGCCTCGGACGTCGACAACCCGTTGACCGGCCTGTTCGGTGCCGCGAAGACCTACGGCCCCCAGAAGGGGGTCCACGAGGACCGGCTGCCCGCCGTCGACGGCCTGCTCGAGGCGTTCGCGGAGGTCGTCGACGCCCGCACCCGGCTCCAGCCCGGCGCGGGCGCCGCGGGTGGGCTCGGCTTCGCGCTGCTGCTGCTCGGCGCGACCCGCGAGCCCGGGATCGGGCTGGTGGCGGAGGCGGTGCGGCTCGAGCAGCGGGCGCGGCAGAGCGACCTGGTGCTCACGGGGGAGGGCTCCTTCGACTTCTCGAGCCGCTCGGGCAAGGTGCCGTACGGCGTCGCCGCCCTCGCCACGGAGGCGTTGCGGCCGTGCGTGGCCCTGGCCGGGCAGGTTTTCGTGGGCTCCCGCGAGATGCGCGCGCTCGGCGTCGAGTCGGCGTACTCGCTCGTGGAGCTGGTGGGGGAGGAGCGGTCCTTCGGCGATCCTGCCGGCGCCCTGGCCGACGTGGCGGCCCGGGTTGCCCGCACCTGGTCGCGCTGAGCACCCGGACGGGCGGACGTGCAGTGGAATAACCCGCCGTGTGCGACCATTGAACGAAGTACCGACACGCACCGAGACTGGGAGCAAGCCACATGACCGAGCAGCAGGTCGAGACCACCGAAGAGCGCCGCACCGACCAGATCAACCTCAGCGCGGTCGCCGCCAGCAAGGTCCAGAGCCTCCTGGCCCAGGAGGGTCGCGACGACCTCCAGCTGCG
>DATISK010000029.1:0-20477 GCA_035581545.1 Ornithinimicrobium sp.
TCGGTCCTCCTGGGGGTCCGGTCCTGGCTGGTGGGGGTGACGATGAGGGCGACGATCTCCATCAGGGCCTCGAAGACGGGCGGCGGGACCCCGTCGGGGTGGGCGGCGCGGGTGGCGGCCTCGCCCTCCCACAGCACCCACCTCATCCCGATCAGCTCGCCGGCCCCCATGAGCACCCACGCGGCCACGGTCGGGTCCACCTGCTGCAGCTGGCCCTCGTCGCGGGCGCGGGTCAGCGCCTGCTCGTAGCCGCCGAGGATCGTGCGGTAGTGCTCCTTCATCGCCTCCGGGGAGACGAACTCGGCCTGCCGCACGATCCGGTAGAGCGCGGGGTGCTCGGCGGTGAACCGGAAGAACGCGCTGAACCCGGCCCGCTCGGCACTGAGGCGGTCCGGCGCGGCGTCGGCCGCGGTGGTCATCGCCGCCCGGACGCGCCGGTTCAGGTCGTGGACGACCTCGTCGAAGATCTCCTTCTTGCCCGGGAAGTGCACGTAGAAGGTGCCCAGGCCGACGCCGGCCTTCTCGGTGATCCGCACGATCGAGGCGTCCGGGTAGCCGACGTCGGCGAAGACGTCCTCGGCGGCCTGCAGGAGCCGGGCCCGGGTCCGCGCCCCCCGGGCCGTCCGGGGCGCGCTCACCCCGCCGGTGGTCACGGGCGGCCCTCGGCGGGCCCGGCCTCGGCCGGCCGGTGGGCAGGTGCCCCCGGTGCCGGTGCCGGTCCGGTCCCGACCGTGCGGGCCAGCTCCCCGACCAGACGGCGGACCGCCTGCCGGTCGACCTTGCCCACGGCGACCAGCGGCACCTCGCGGACGAGGTGGACCCGCACGGGCACCTTGAACGCCGCCAGCTCGCGGCGGCAGTGCTCGAGCAGCTCGGTCTCGTCGGTGGGCACGCCGGGCCTGGGCGCCACGACCGCGACACCCACCTCCCCCCACCGCTCGTGGGCGACCCCGGCGACGGCCGCCTCGTGCACCGCCGGATGCCGACGGAGCACCCCCTCGACCTCCGCGGGGGCGACGTTCTCGCCGCCGGAGATGTAGATGTTCTTGAGCCGGTCCACGATGCGCAGGTAGCCGTCGGCGTCGCGCGTGGCCACGTCCCCGGTCGCCAGCCAACCGTCCCGCAGGGCGTGGGCGGAGGCCGCAGGGTCGCCCAGGTAGCCGCTGAACAGTCCCGGTCCGCGCACGACCAGCTCACCCGTCCCGGCCCCGCGCACCCGGGCACCGGTGGACGGCTCGACGAGGTCCACGTCGACGTGGGGGTAGGGCACGCCCGCCCACCCGGCGCGCTTGGTCGCCTCGTGCGGCGGGAGGCACAGCACGTTGGGACCCGCCTCGGTCAGGCCGTAGCCCTGCGTCAGCGCGACACCGCGGTCGTGGTAGGTCCGCAGCAGCGGGGCCGGCATCGGGGCACCGCCGACGACGGCGCTGCGCAGGCTGGACAGGTCGGCGGTGGCGAAGGCGCGGTGCTCGGCCATGAGCAGGTAGTGGGTCGGCACCGCCATCATCGTCGTCACGCGGTGCTCGGCGATCAGCGCCAGCACGCGGCCGGCGTCGAAGGAGCGCTCCAGCACGACGGTGGCACCGGTCCACCACGCCAGCAGGGGCTGGACGTTCCAGGCCCCGACGTGGAACTGCGGGAGCACCGCCAGGACGACGTCGCCGGCGGTCAGCTCCACGGTCCGCGACAGCGACAGGTTGGTCCAGAAGCAGGCACGGTGGGAGAGGACCGCGGCGCGGGGCTCGCTCCCGCTGCCGCTCGTGAGGACGACCAGCAGCGGGTCCTCGTCCTGGACCGGTCCCCCGGGGCCAGGTCCGGGGCGCACCGCCGGGACGTGCCCCTCCCCGTCCAGGCTGCCGAGGTATGCCGTGGGCACCGGTGTGCGGGCGCCGTCTCCGGCGGCGCGCGCCAGGTCGGCGGTCTCGTCCTCGGCGACGAGCAGCGCCGGGTCGACGGTGTCGAGCTGACGGGCGAGCTCGGTGGCGGTCGAGCGCCAGGACAGCGGCGCGAGGGCCGCCCCCAGCCGGGCGCAGGCGAAGAGCAGCACGACGTGCCCGGCGCTGTTGCCGACGAGGGTGGCGACCCGGTCGCCGCGGCCCAGTCCCGCCGTCCGGAGCCGTTCGACCATGCTCTCGACCCGCTGGTGCAGCCCGGCGTAGTCGAGGGGCACGCCCCGGTCGACGACGGCGACGTGGTCCGGGTCGATCCGGGCCCGGTCCGCCGGCCAGCGGCCCAGCGTGTGCAGCCCGTCGGCCACCGTCACGGGACCCACGATCACCTCACCTCCAGGCGTTCCCGCACGTCGTCGGCCTCGCCGTCCTCGGCGGACCCGGCCGTCAGGGACTCCCGGGAGGCGTGCTGCCGGCGGGGGTCGGCGCGACGCGCAGCCACCCGAGCCACCGTACCGGCGAGGCCGCCCGGCAGGAACAGCACGACGAGGACGAAGAGGGTGCCGAGGATGAACAGCGGTTCGGACAGGGGGATCCGCAGGACCGCGGGCAGGTCGTCGACCCACCCCGCCTGCGAGAGGACGGTGAGGCGCTGGCTCAGCAGGACGTAGAGGATCGCGCCGGCGACGGCACCCCACCGGGAACCGACCCCGCCCAGCACGACCATGAGCAGGAGCGAGATGGTGAACTCCGCGCTCATGACGGTCGGCACGGCACCGGAGTTGAGCAGCAGGTGGACCATGCCGACCATCGAGGCGATCACCGACGCGGACACGAAGATGGCGAACTTGACCATGAACGGACGCATGCCCAGGACCCTGACCCGCAGCTCGTTCTCCCGCACGGCCTCCGCCACGTGCCCGGCACGGCTGTTCTGCACCCACGCGGTGAGCAGGTAGGCGAGCACCAGGACCGCGAGCGCCAGCCAGTAGAGGTTGCGCGTGTCCGCGACGCCCACGAGGAAGCCGGGGACGTGCTCGGTCGGCAGGCGGAGCCCCTCCTCGCCCCCGGTGAGCCGTCCGGGGTCACGCCGGACCCACACGTACCCGGCCTGGGCGAAGGCCAACGTCACCATGGCGAAGGGGATCCCCGTCACCCGCAGGCTCACCGCCCCGAGGACGGAGGACATGACCACGGCCACCAGGAGCGTGAGGAGGGCGGCCGGCACCAGCCCCAGCTCGAGCTCGCGCATGAGGATGCCCAGGCCGTAGGCCCCGAGTCCGAAGTAGAGGGCGTGGCCGAAGGACAGCAGCCCGGCCACCCCGAACAGCAGGTGGTAGGACAGGGCGGCGGCCGCCATCACCCACGCCAGCGCGAGCAGGTGCAGGGTCCCGGGGGTGTAGGTCGCACCGGGAAGGACGCCGGGGACCGAGACGTTCAGCAGCGGGAGGCAGGCCAGCAGCACGACCAGGCCGAGGGGTGCCAGCACGCGGACCACGGGCCGGCGACGGTCCGCCGCAGGGGTCGGGCCGGTCATGTCGCCACCTTCTTTCCCAGCAGGCCGGAGGGCCGGGTCAGCACCACGACCGCCAGCAGGATGACGACGGCGAAGTCGCCGTAGCCCCAGTAGTAGTTGGCGAACTGCTGCAGCACGGCCACGAGCACCGAGGCGACCGCGGCCCCGGTGAGGGAGCCCAGCCCGCCGATCACGGTGACGATGAACGCGAAGATGAGCAGGGTCTGGCCCAGCGCGGGCGAGACGTAGCCGAAGTAGTGCGACGAGAGCACCCCGCCCAGGCCGGCCACGGCCCCGCCGATCGTGAAGATCAGCGTGAAGGCCGTGCGCACGTCGATGCCGAGGGCGGTGACCATCGACCGGTTCTCCACGCCGGCCCGGATGATCATGCCGTAGCGGGTGCGCCGAAGGAACAGCACGAGGGCGACGAGGACGGCGCCGGCGACGACGATGGCCACGAACCGGTCGTTGGGCACGTTCGCGCCGGCGATCGTCGTGGTCCTGGCCATCCAGGCCGGGCCGGTGATGAACCGGGGGTCGGTGCCCCAGATCCCGTCGAAGAGGGCGACGACGGCCAGCGCGAGCCCCACGGTGATGAGGACCTGCTCGATGTGGCGCTCGTACAGCCGCTGCACGAGGAAGCGCTCGGTGAGCGCCGCGAAGGCCGCCCCGGCGAGGGCGCCGACGAGGAGGGAGGCGATGAAGCCCGTCCAGGTCGTCGCTCCGAACCGTGCGGCCACCTCCCAGCCCAGGAACGCCCCGAAGGTCAGGAAGACGCCGTGGGCGAAGTTCAGGACGCCCATGAGGCCGTAGATGAGGGACAGGCCGGAGCTGACGAGGAAGTAGATCGCACCGAGCCCGACCCCGGTGATCAGCAGGAGGACGACGGTGCTCATGCTGCTCCTGCCGCGGTGCCGCCGTGCACACCCAGGAGGCGCTGCGTGGCGGCGGGGTCGTCGAGAAAGGCGGCGGCGTCCCCGTGGTGGACGCTGCGCCCGTCGGTGAGGACGACGACCTGCTGCGCGAGGTCGCGGACGACGTGGAGGTTCTGCTCCACGAGCAGGACGGGAGCGACCTCGGCGGCCCGCTCCAGGGCGCGGACGACGTCGGTGACGAGGCGGGGGGCCAGGCCCTTGGTGGGCTCGTCGATGAGCAGGACCCTGTTCTCGTTGAGCAGGGCCCGGGCGAGGGAGACCATCTGCTGCTGGCCGCCCGAGAGGGTGCCGGCGGTCTGGCGGCCGCGCTCCTCCAGCTCGGGGAAGAGCTCGTAGACGAGGTCGTAGCGGTGGACACCGCCGCGGCGCTCGGCGAGCCTGAGGTTCTCCGCGACGGTGAGCCCGGCGAAGACCTCCCGGTCCTCGGGCACGTAGCCCACACCGCGCGAGGCGACCTTGAAGGTGGGCAGGGTGCTGATGTCCTCGCCGTCGAGCTCGACCGTGCCGGACCGGCCGATCAGTCCCATGACCGCCTTGATCGTCGAGGTCTTGCCGACGCCGTTGCGTCCCAGCAGGGCGGTGACGCCGGTCGGGGCCACCTCGAGGTCGACGTGCTCGACGACCTGCTGGCCCGCCACGTGGGCCGACAGGTTCCGCACGACGAGGACGGGCTCGCGGGACGGCCCGCCTGAGGGGGTGGGGGACGTCATACCGTCTCCCCGAGGTAGGCGCTCTGCACCGTGGGGTCTGCCATCACGGCCTCCGGGGTGTCGATGGTGAGCAGGGTGCCGAAGTGCAGCACGGCGACGCGCTCGACCAGGCCGAGCAGCACCTCCATGTGGTGCTCGACCATGAGCACGGTGCGGCCGTGGTCGCGGTGCAGGCTGCGGATGACCTCGGTGAGGCCGTCCACGTCGCCGGAGGCGACACCGGCCATCGGCTCGTCGAGGAGCACGACCGAGGGGTCGGTCGCCAGCAGCATGGCGTTCTCGAGCGTGCGCTTGTCGCCGTGCGGCAGGTCCCCGGCCATCCGCCCGATCCGGTGGCCGAGCCCGACCTCGCCCAGCAGCTCGAGGGCGCGTCGCGAGGCCCTGTCCCCGCGGCGGGGGAAGCTGGTCAGCGACAGCGCCCGGCCCTCCTTGACCTGCGCGGCCAGCCGGACGTTCTCCTCCACCGGCAGGCGGGGGAAGAGGGAGGAGGTCTGGAAGGTCCGCCCGAGACCGGCGGTGGCCCGCTGGGTGACGCTGCGTCCGGTGATGTCCTGACCGTCGAGCAGGATGCGCCCGCCGGTCGGCGCCATGACGCCCGAGACCAGGTTGAAGAGCGTGGTCTTCCCGGCACCGTTGGGACCGATCACCCCGACGATCTGACCGGCGGGGACGGCGAAGCTGACGTCCTGGAGGATCTGGGCTCCCCCGATCCGCAGCGACAGGTCGTGGACCTCGAGCGCGGGGGCGGCGGAACCGGCCGCCCCCGCACCGTGGTCCGAGGTGACGTCGGTCACCGGCCGGACGCCTCCGGCGGCGCGACCTGGTCGGCGGGGACCGTCTCGCCGAGCTCGGGCACCCAGGTGTCGCCGTCCTGGGTCAGGGTGGCGGTGAACATCGGCTGGATGAGGGCGTGGTCGCTCTCCCGGATGGACGTGCTGCCCTTCGGCCCCTCGAACTCCCAGCCCTCCAGCGCGCCGATCATCGCGTCGACGTCGTCGCCGCCCTCGGCGACGGCCTGGACGATCATCTGTCCGGCGACGAAGCCGTCGGGGGTGAACAGGTCGGGCGTGCCTCCCGCCTCGGTGACGTGGTCGACCAGGGCCTGGTTGACCTCGTTGTCGGCCGCCTCGGGGAAGTAGTGGGACAGGAAGCTGATCCGCTCCCCGATCGGGCCGTAGGCGGAGAAGGTGGCGCTGTCGGCCAGACCGGTCACGACCGGGGCGACGTCGAAGACGTCCTGCTGGTCGAGCGACTGCCACATGTTGCCCGCGGTGGCACCGGCCCAGGCCACGAAGATCAGGTCGGGGTCGGCGTCGACGACCTGCCGGGCGAAGCCGGTGAACTCGGTGGCGTCCTCGGGCACGAGGACGCTGTCGACCTCGGCGCCCTCCCCGCCCAGGACGGCCTCGACCGCGGCGAGGTTGCCCTGGCCGAACGCGTTGTCCTGGGCCAGGACGACGACCTTGCCGCTCGCGTCCTCGAGCATGGCGCCGGCGGTGGCCACGTCCTGCAAGGACTGGCGGCCGGAGCGGAAGGTGAACTCGTTGATGCCGGTGACGGCGTCGGCGGCGGCCGGACCGGAGATGTAGAGGACCTCGTTCTGGGCGGCCTGCTCGGCCATCGCCAGCGCGATCCCGGAGACGACGGTGCCACCCAGGATCTTGAAGTCCTGGCCGATGAGGTCCTTGGCGGCGGCCACGGCGGTGTCGGGGTTGCCCGCGTCGTCCCGGTAGGTGAGCTCGATCGCCCGGCCGTCGACCTCGCCGGTGCCGTCGGTGGCGTAGTCGATGCCGGCCTCGAGGCCCTCCTTGTACTGCTTGCCGTAGGCGGCCAGGGGACCCGTCTCGGAGTAGATGATGCCGACGTCCACGGGTTCCCCGCCCTCCTCCCCGGCGGCGGCGGTCCCCGTGCTGGCACTCCCTTCCGACTCGTCACCGGAACCGGACGACCCGGAGCCGGAGTCGGTCGACGGGGCGCAGCCGGCCACGGTCAGGACCGCTGCGGTGGACATGAGGGCGAACAGTCGGGTGCGGATCACCGGGAACACTCCTTCGTGCACAGATGAACCTGAAAGGTGATTCAGGTTTCGCCGGGAACGCTAGCGACGCCTCCCTGCGCCTGTCAACGGCCCCCGGGTCACGATCCGGTCACGGCGGCACGGGTGTGTCGGCCGGGCCTGGCACAGTGCGCGGCATGGAACTGCAGTGGTGGCATCTGCTCGTGGCGGCCCTGGGCGCGCTCGGCGCCGGGCTCGTCCTCGGCCGCGCCCTCGGGGCGGCGGCGAGGGTTCCTGACCTGGCCCGCCTCGAGGCGGAGCGCGACGGGCTGCGCGAGCGCGTGGACGGTCTGACCCGAGCGCTCGAGCAGGACCGGGAGTCGGCGGCCGAGCTGGCCCCCCTGCGCGCGACCCTCGACCGGGTGGAGAGCCAGGTGCGCTCGCTGGAGCGGGACCGGGTCGAGCACTACGGGCAGGTCGGGGAGCACCTGGCCCAGGTGGCCGACCAGACCCGGGCCCTGCAGGAGCAGACCAGCGCCCTGTCGGGGGCGCTGTCCTCCTCCGCCGTCCGGGGCACCTGGGGCGAGGTCCAGCTGCGCCGCGTCCTGGAGCACGCGGGGATGCTCGCGCGGTGCGACTTCGACGAGCAGGTCTCGGCGACGACCCGCCACGACGTGCGGGTCCGGCCCGACGTCGTGGTGCACCTGCCGGGCGGGAAGAACCTCGTCATCGACAGCAAGGCCCCCCTGGGGGCGTTCCTGCGCGCCCAGGGGGACGGCGTGCCGCCGGGCGAGGCGGACCGTCAGCTCCTCGAGCACGCCCGCGCGCTGCGCCGGCACGTCGACCAGCTCGCCGCGAAGGAGTACTGGAGCGCCTTCGACCACTCCCCCGAGCTCGTCGTCTGCTTCGTGCCCAGCGACGCCGTCCTGGCCGCCGCGCTGCGGGCCGCCCCGGATCTCTACGACCACGCCCAGGGCCGGCGCGTGGTGCTGGCCTCCCCCGGCACGCTGCTCGCCATGCTGCGCGCCACCGCCCTGGCCTGGCAGCAGGACGCGCTGACCACCCACGCCCGGGAGCTGCTGCGCCTCGGCGCCGACCTGCACCGGCGGCTGTCCACGCTGGGACGGCACACGACCGCGATGGGCACCGCGCTGCGCCGCACCGTGGAGACCTACAACCAGCTCGTCGGCACCCTGGAGACGCGGGTCATGGTCACCGCCCGCCGGATGCACGAGCTCGACCTGGCCGAGAGCGTCCCCGAGCCGCTGGAACCCCTGACCGTGGCGCCGCGACCGCTGACCAGCCCCGAGCTGCTGGCCGTCGAGCTGGAGGACCTCACGCCCTCGCGGGCGACGATGGACGACGAGGCGCGGACCGGAGGCGGCCGCAGCGGCGGGCGCACCGCCTGAGCCTGCTCGACGCTGCCCTCAGTGCAGCTCTCTCCCCCGACCGCTGGGGATGGCACCGGGGTCGTGCTTCACCTTCGCCGCCTCCTGGCCCGCGGCCTTGAGGTCCCGTCGCAGCTCGGTCGGCAGGGCGAACAGCAGCGACTCCTCGGCGGCGGTGACCGCGCTGACGTCGGCGTACCCACGGGCCGCCAGCCAGTCCAGCACGTCGCGCACGAGCACCTCCGGCACGCTGGCACCGCTCGTCACGCCGACGGTCCGCACCCCGTCGAGCCACGCCTCGTCGATCTCGTCGGCGTAGTCGACCAGGTGGCCGGCGCGGGAACCGTGCTCCACGGCGACCTCGACCAGGCGCTTGGAGTTGGAGCTGTTCTGGGAGCCGACGACGATCATCAGGTCGCACTCGGCGGCCATCTGCTTGACCGCGACCTGACGGTTCTGCGTGGCGTAGCAGATGTCGTCGCTCGGCGGGTCCTGCAGGTGCGGGAACCGCTCCCGCAGGATGGCCACGGTCTGCATCGTCTCGTCCACCGACAGGGTGGTCTGCGACAGCCAGGCGAGACGCTCCGGGTCGGGCACCTCCACCTCGGCCGCGTGCGCGGGGTTCTCCACGACGATGGTGTTCTCGGGAGCCTCGCCGGCCGTGCCCTCGACCTCCTCGTGGCCGGTGTGCCCGACCAGCAGGATCGTGTAGTCCTCGCTCGCGAACCGGATCGCCTCCCGGTGCACCTTGGTCACCAGGGGGCAGGTGGCGTCGATGGTCTGCAGCGACAGCGCCCGCGCCTCGGCGTGGACCGCGGGGCTGACCCCGTGGGCGGAGAAGATCACCCGGGCCCCCTCGGGCACCTGGTCGGTCTCCTCGACGAAGATCGCCCCTCGGCGCTCCAGGGTCCGCACCACGTGCTTGTTGTGCACGATCTCCTTGCGCACGTAGACCGGCGGGCCGTAGAGCTCGAGGGCCTTCTCGACGGTGACCACCGCCCGGTCCACGCCGGCGCAGTAGCCGCGCGGGGCGGCCAGCAGCACGCGTCGCTGCTCTCCGGCGGACTCGGGGACGGTCACGTCGGTCGGACGGGTCGAAGGTGTGGCAGTCACCGGTCCATCCTACGTGGCCGCTCTGCGCACGGCCTGGGAGCGGCCCGGGCCAGGGCCTCACGCAGGACCTCCACGGTCGCCGTCCGGTGCGTCAGCGGGAAGAGGTGGCTGGCCCCCTCGATCACCACCACCCGCGCCCGCGGCGCGGCGGCGGCGAACCGCGCGGCGTGGATCCGCATCTGGTCCCACCGGCCGTTGGCGATCGTCACCGGGCAGTCCACCGACGCCAGGACGTGCGGCCCGCACCGCTCCACGACCGCGTCCCAGGCGTCGCCGAGCACCGGGTAGGCCGCCGCGTCGGGCAGGTCCTCGGGCCGCGCCCCCAGTGCACGGATCACCGCGTTCGCGATCCGGGCCATCCGCTCGAACCCCACGCGCGGGAGCAGCTTGGCGAACCCGGTGTAGACCCCTGTCCATCGTCCGGCGGGGTCACCGGTCGCGCCGAGAAGGACCAGCCCGGCCAGGGCGCCGGGGGTGTCCGCCGCGTACAGGGAGGCCAGGTAGCCACCGAGGCTGTGCCCGGCCAGCACCACCGGACGACCCGACCCCCCGGACCGGACCGCCTCGTCGATCACGGCGAGGGCGGCCTCGACCGTGAACGGCGTCCCCACCCGCTCCCCGTGCCCAGGGAGATCGACCGCGACGACGTCCGCCGAGGGGAGCAGCTCGGCATACCCGTCCCACTGGCGCCGGGAGAACCGGGAGCCGTGGACGAGGACCAGCAGGGGGCGTGGGTGCACCGACCTAGGCTAGGGGCGTGACCCCACCGACCGCGCTGCCGCCCACCGCGAGGGACACCACCGCCGAGCAGCCCTGGCCGGTGCGCACCCTGTCGATGAAGATCAGCGACTACGTCGACAGGATGTCTCCGCTGTGGGTGGAGGGGCAGATCGTCCAGCTCAACCACCGCCCGGGGATGTCGCGGGCCTACTTCACGCTGCGCGACACCGACGTCGACATGTCGCTGTCGGTGTCGATCTCGGTGGGGGCGCTGGCCGCCATGCCCGCCCCGCCGCAGGAGGGCGCCCGGGTCGTCGTGCACCTCAAGCCCTCGTTCTGGACCAAGCGGGGCACGCTCACGATGGACGCCCGGCAGATGCGCCACGTCGGGGTCGGCGAGCTGCTGGCGCGGCTGGAGCACCTCAAGCAGCTGCTGCGCAGCGAGGGCCTGTTCGAGCCGGGCCGCAAGCGCGCGCTGCCCTTCCTCCCCCGCAGGATCGGCCTGGTCGTGGGGCGCAACACCGCCGCGGAGCGCGACGTCCTGGCCGGGGTGCGCCGGCGCTGGCCGGCCGCCCGGTTCGAGATCCGTCAGGTCGCCGTCCAGGGAGCCACGACCGTGACCGAGGTGTGCGCGGCGGTCCGGGAGCTCGACGCGCTCGCCGAGGTGGACGTGATCGTCGTGGCCCGGGGCGGCGGGTCGTTCGAGGACCTGCTGCCGTTCAGCAACGAGGCCCTGGTGCGGGCGGTGGCGGAGACCCGCACCCCCCTCGTCTCGGCGATCGGGCACGAGAGCGACACCCCGATCGTCGACTTCGTGGCCGACCTGCGCGCCTCCACCCCGACGCACGCCGCGGCGGCGGTGGTGCCCGACGTCGCCGACGAGCTGCGGGGCCTGGTCACCGTGCGGGCCCGGTCCCGGCGGGCGATGACCGCGCGCATCGGCCGGGAGCGCGAGCGCATCGCCACCGTCATGAGCCGACCCGTCATGGCCGACCGGGCCGCCATCGTCGCCCGGCACCGCGCGGAGGTCGAGGACCTGCGGACACGGGGGCGGCGCCGGCTGGCCGACCGGCTGGTCCGTGAGCAGGACCGGTCGGGGCAGCTGCTCCGCCACCTGCGGGCCGTCTCCCCCCAGCACACCCTGGAGCGCGGGTATGCCGTGGTGAGGCACGCGGACGGCACCATCGTGCGGGACCGGTCCGAGGTGGACGCCGCCGAGCTCCTGCGGGTCACCGTGGCGCGGGGCGACTTCGCCGTCCGCCCGGTGGCCGGCCCCGGGGAGGAGGACGGGTCGTAGGCTGGGCGCCGTGACTTCCGTCGACCCCACGCCCGAGCCCACCCCGGTGGGTCAGCTGAGCTACGAGCAGGCCCGCGACGAGCTGGTCACGCTGGTCTCCCGGATCGAGTCCGGCCAGGTGCCGCTCGAGGAGTCGATGCTCCTGTGGGAACGCGGGGAGGAGCTGGCCGCCCACTGCCAGGCCAAGCTGGACTCCGCGCAGGAGACGCTGGACCGCGCGACCGCCCGTGGCGACTCGGCGGGCCAGGACGCGGCTTCCGGGGCCGATGACGCCGCGCAGCCGACGCCCGAGGGGGGCACCCCGGAGACGACCACCGACGAGGACCCGGCCGCGACGAGCTGACCCGACCGCCGGGTCGACGGCCGGACGGGGGGCCCTCAGTCGCGCGCCTCCACGGACTCCAGCAGCGCGCCCGCCTCGGCGGAGCCGACGGTCCCGCTCACCACGACCGTCGTCCCCCCGGCGTCCTGCGGCCCGAGCACCCAGGCACGCTCCACGTTGCTGGGCGTCGGCCCCTCCCACGCGGCCCACGTGCGGGGACCGTCAGGTCCGGGGAGTTCGTCCTCGCCCACCACCTGGGCGTCCTGGAGCACCTCCTCGCTCCACGCGGCGGTGACCCCCTCCGCCTGGTGGAGCGCCGCATACTCCCCCTCGGGGGTGGTGTAGGAGACGTGCCAGGTGGGGACGCCCGCGACGCGGTCGTCGAACCACACGACCGTGGGGGTCCATCCCTCGCCCGGGTCCGGCACCCACACCGGCCAGCCCGCCTGGTCGGTGGCGAAGGGCACGACCTGCTCGACCTCGGCCGGGCGGCGCTGGGACTCCTCGGGCTGGTAGGTCATCGACCACCAGGTCAGCACCAGGGCCAGGACGAGCAGGACCGAGATGACCATGTTGCGGAAGGTCCACGCCGCCAGCCGCTTCTGCCGCCCGTCCTGGGGCGGGGCGGCGCCCCCGGAACGGTCCTGGGACGCGTCGGGTCGGGCGGTGGGTCGGGGGGTCGGGCTCACCGCACCATCGTCCCATCCCCCGGGCCCCGGTCCTCCCGCGGCCGCTAGGCTGACGGCAGAGCATGCCGCCCAGTCGCCGCCCGACGAAGGAGTCCCCCGCATGGCCGCCGAGCAGCCCACCCGTCCGAGCACCGAGCAGGTCATCCCCGACCGCAACCTCGCCATGGAGCTGGTCCGCGTCACCGAGGCGGCCGCCCTGGCGGCCGGCCGCTGGGTGGGCCGCGGCGAGAAGATCCTCGCGGACAACGCGGCGGTGGAGGCCATGCGCAAGGTCATCGGGCAGGTCGCCATGGACGGCATCGTCGTCATCGGCGAGGGTGAGAAGGACGAGGCCCCGATGCTCTTCAACGGGGAGAAGGTCGGCGACGGCACGGGTCCCCAGGTCGACGTCGCGGTCGACCCGATCGACGGCACCACCCCCACCGCCAAGGGGATGGACAACTCGATCGCCGTCATGGCGGTCTCCGAGCGCGGAACGATGTACGACCCCTCCGCCGTCTTCTACATGGACAAGCTCGTGGTCGGCCCCGACGTGGCCGACCGGGTCGACATCCGGCTGCCGATCAAGGAGAACCTCCGCCGGATCGCGCGGGCCAAGAAGCGCTTCGTGGACGACCTGACGGTCATCATGCTCGACCGTCCCCGCCACGAGCAGTACACCCGCGAGGTCCGCGAGGCCGGCGCCCGGCTGCGGTTCATCACCGACGGCGACGTCGCCGGCGCCATCGCGGCGGCCCGCGAGGAGTCCTCGGTGGACATGCTCATCGGGATCGGCGGCACCCCGGAGGGCATCATCACCGCCTGCGCGATGAAGGCCATGGGCGGCGTGATCCAGGGCAGGCTGTGGCCCACCGACGACGACGAGCGTCAGCGGGCCGTCGACGCCGGCCACGACCTGGACCGGGTCCTGTCCACCGACGACCTGGTCACCGGGGACAACGCGTTCTTCGTGGCCACCGGCATCACCACCGGCGAGATGCTGGGCGGGGTGCGCTACGGCTCCGGCACGGCCGTCACCCACTCCCTGGTCATGCGCTCCCGCTCGGGCACCATCCGCGAGATCACCTCCCACCACCGCCTGGACAAGGTCGCGCAGATCGCCGACTCGCTGTCCCCCGAAGCCACCGGTCACTGAGGGAGGCCCCGATGGACCAGCCCGCTGTCCTGACCGTCGGCGAGGCCCTCGTCGACATCGTCCTCGCCCGCGGCGGGCAGGAGACGACCGAGCACGTGGGCGGCTCGCCCGCCAACGTCGCCGTCGGCCTGTCCGCCCTGGACCACGACAGCCGCCTGACCGCCCACCTGGGCCACGACGAGCGGGGCCGGCGGGTGCGGGAGCACCTGCTGGACGCCGACGTGGTCCTCACGCCGGGCTCGGACACGGCCGACCGCACCTCGACGGCGACCGCCCGCCTGGACACGGACGGGTCGGCCACCTACGACTTCGACCTCCTGTGGCACGTGGGCACCCAGGACCTGCACGGGGTGGGACACCTGCACACCGGATCGGTCGCGGCCACGCTGGAGCCGGGGGCCTCCGCGGTGCTGGCGCTCATGGCCCGGGCCCGCCCCACCGCCACGGTCTCCTACGACCCCAACTGCCGGCCGACCATCATGGGAGCGCCCCACCAGGTGCGCTCCCGGATCGAGGAGTGCATCGGTCTCGCGGACGTGGTGAAGGCCTCCGACGAGGACGTGGCGTGGCTCTACGACGGGGCGCCGGTGACCGACGTCGTCCACCTCTGGGGCAGGCTCGGCCCCGAGCTCGTCGTCGTGACCCGGGGCGGTGACGGCGCCCTGGTGCACCTGTCGCGCACGGACACCACCATCGAGCTCGACCCGGTCCGGACGCGGGTGGTCGACACCGTCGGCGCGGGCGACTCGTTCATGGCCGGGCTGCTCAGCGGGCTGCTGGACGGCCGCCTGCTCGGGTCGGCCGCGGCGCGCGAGCGGTTGCGGCGGGCCGACCTCGACGAGCTCGCCCCCGCCCTCCGCCGGGCGGTCGCCTGCGCCACCTGGACGGTGGGCCGCCCCGGCGCGGCCGCCCCCACGCGGGCCGACCTGGCCGAGCTCGACTGACCCGACCACTTCCCGCCACCGCCGGCCCACCCCGGACGGACCAGGACAGAGAGGACCAGCACGGTATGACGCACCACGACGACGAACCGACCGGCACCGGGGCGGACCCGGGCTCCCCCTTCGCCGACCTGCTGGAGGCCAACGCCTCCTACGCGCAGGACTTCACCCTCGGCGGGTTCGACGGCATCGCCCGGGCCGGGGTGGCCATCGTCACCTGCATGGACTCGCGCATCCAGCCGCTGACGATGCTGGGTCTGACGCACGGGGACGCCAAGATCTTCCGCAACCCGGGCGGGCGGGTCACCGACGCGGCGCTCGAGGCCCTCGTCCTGGGGGTCCACCTGCTCAACGTGCGCCGGATCCTCGTGGTCCCGCACACCCGTTGCGCGATGACGAAGATGTCCGAGAACGAGCTGCGCACGACCATCTCCGAGCTCTCCGGGCAGGACGCGTGGTGGCAGCACTTCCACGTCGTCCCCGACCAGCGGGCCGCGCTGCAGGAGGACGTCCACCGGGTCACCAGCCATCCGCTCATCGGCGACCGGGCCCAGGTCGGCGGCTTCCTCTACGACGTGGACACCGGGCGCATGGAGCAGCTCGTCTGAGGTCGTCCGCCTATCGTGGGCCCCATGCACCCCGCCCTGTCGCTCGCCCCGCTGACGCTGGCCGCCGTCCTCGTGCTGAGCGGCGTGGCCAAGCTCCGGGACAGCGGCTCCACGGTCAGCGTCCTGCGGCTGCTGCGCCTGCCCGGGTTCGTGACCAACCGTGCGACGGCCCGGGCGCTGCCGTTCGTCGAGCTGGTCACCGCGGCCCTGCTGGTCTCGCCCTGGCGGTGGCCGTTCCTGGCCGGCGCCGTGCTGGCGCTCGGTCTGTTCGTCATCTTCTGGGTCGTGGTCGTGCGGGCCATGGGGTTCGACCCGCGGCCCACCTGTGGCTGCTTCGGACGGATCGGCGACCACCGGATCACCGGCCGGACCGTCGTGCGCAACACCCTGCTCGTGGCCCTGGCGGGCCTGGCCCTGTGGATCGGCCTCGCCGACACGAGCACGGGGGCGCTGCTGTCGCGCTACACGGCCAACGACCTGTGGTGGCTCCTCCTCACCGTCGTCGCGGCGGCGGTGGTGGTGATGGTCCTGGGCGGTGGCGCCCCGGTCGCCCGGGCGACGCCGCACCGGCACCGGGCGGAACAGGGCCGGACCGCGACCCCTGCCGCAGGTGCGGGCACCGCCACCCCGGCGGCAGGGGCCGCGCAGGAGCAGCCGGTGGATCCCGAGCTCGACTACGTGCGCCTCCCCATACCCCGTGGGGTGCTCGTGGGGCGGGACCACGGGACGGTCGCCCTCACCCACCTCGCCCGCAGCCAGGCGCAGCTGGTGATCCTCGTCAACTGCTGGTGCGGCCCCACCCTCGAGGCCCTGGACCGGCTGCCCCGGTGGCGCGAGCGCCTGCCCCGGCTCGGCGTGCAGATGGTCTTCGTCCCCCACCCCTTCGACGCCGGCTCGCTGGAGCCCACGCTCACGGGGATCTGGTGGGACCCGGGCTCCCGGGTCTACGACGACCTCGGGGTGGGGTCGAGCCCGGGTGCGGTGCTCCTCGGAGCCGACGGACTCCTGGCGGGCGGGCCGGTCAACGGCGTGGACGGCATCGAGCGGTTCGTCGCCGACATCGAGGCCGAGCTGGCAGGGGCCGCGCCGCCCGAGGCTCCCGGGCAGGCGCAGGGAGCATCCGGGGCGACCGAGCGCGCCCGCGCCTGAGCGTGGGGCACCACGCGGTCCCGCACGACCAGAGCGCCACGCGGCCCCGCACGACTACAGCGCCAGACGGTCCCGCACGACGTCGGCGAGGCGGTCGGCATACCCCTGCGCCCGGTCCTGGGAGTCGGCCTCGACCATGACCCGCACGAGCGGCTCGGTGCCCGAACGGCGCAGCAGGACCCGGCCGTCGGCGCCGAGCTCGGTCTCCACGGTCCGGACGGCCGCGGTGACCTGCTCGTCGGTGTCCACCCGGGACTTGTCCACGCCCTTGACGTTGACGAGCACCTGCGGCATCCGGGTCATCACACCCGCGAGGTCGCGCAGCGGCGTCTGGGAGGAGACCACCCGCTGACCGAGGGCGAGGGCGGTCAGCACCCCGTCACCGGTGGTGCCGTGCTCGAGCATGATGACGTGCCCGGACTGCTCGCCCCCCAGGGAGTAGCCGTGCCGACGCATCTCCTCCAGGACGTAGCGGTCGCCCACCGCGGTCTGCACGACCCGGATCCCCTCGGACTCCATCGCCTTGATCAGCCCCAGGTTGCTCATCACGGTGGCCACCAGGGTGTCGTCGTGCAGCCGTCCGCCCTGGTGCATGGACAGGGCGAGGATCGCCATGATCTGGTCGCCGTCCACCGGTGCGCCGTAGGCGTCCACCGCCAGGCAGCGGTCGGCGTCGCCGTCGAAGGCGACCCCCATGTCGGCCCCCCGCAGGCGGACGGCCTCCTGCAGCTGGTCCAGGTGGGTGGAGCCGGCGCCGTCGTTGATGTTGAGGCCGTCCGGGTCGCCGCCGATGACGTCGACGGTGGCTCCGGCCCGCCGGAAGACCTCCGGGCCCACGACCGAGGCCGCCCCGTGCGCCGCGTCGATGACCACCCGCAGTCCGTCCAGCCGCCCGGGCACCGCCTCCAGCAGGTGCTCGATGTAGAACTCCGCCCCTCGGTCGAACGGCCGGATCCGACCGACGGCGGCGCCGGTGGGGCGGTCCCAGTGGGTGCCGATGCGGCCGGAGATGCGGTCCTCGATCTCGTCGGCCAGCTTGTGCCCGCCACGGGCGAAGAACTTCAGGCCGTTGTCCGGCATGGCGTTGTGCGAGGCGGAGAGCATCGCCCCCATCTCGGCGTTCATCCGCTGCGTCAGGTAGGCGATGGCCGGGGTGGGCAGGACGCCCGCGTCGAGCACGTCCACGCCGGCGGAGGCCAGCCCGGCCATCACGGCGGCGGAGAGGAACTCTCCCGAGGCCCGGGGGTCCCGACCGACGACCGCGGTCGCCCGGTGCCCTCCGAACGCGCCGTGCCCGCCCAGCTCGTGCGCGACGGCGACGGACAGGTCGAGCGCCAGCTCGGCGGTGATGTCCTTGTTCGCCAGTCCACGCACACCGTCGGTGCCGAACAGTCGTCCCATGTGTCGTGCCTCGTCTCCTCGTCCGGCGGCGGACCCGTCGCGGATCCCCCGAGAGTATGCCGTACCTGGGGCCCGGGACCCTCCTGCGGCCGTCGGCGGAGGGCCCCGGTCGCCCATGCCGAAGGCCGGCGGGGCAGTGCTCCCGCCGGCCTTCGGTGCGCTCGTCGCGACGCGTGGGGTGCGGCGTCGCCGACGGGCCTCAGCGCTTGCTGTACTGCGGCGCCTTGCGGGCCTTCTTCAGCCCGGCCTTCTTGCGCTCGGGGACGCGGGCGTCCCGGGTGAGCAGACCGGCCTTCTTCAGGGTGGCGCGGTTCAGCTCGGCGTCGATCCCGTTCAGCGAACGTGCCACGCCCAGGCGGACGGCACCGGCCTGGCCCGAGGGGCCACCGCCGTGCACGCGCACGAGGACGTCGTAGGCACCCATGAGCTCGAGGGCGGCCAGGGGCTCGTTGACGATCTGCTGGTGCACCTTGTTGGGGAAGTACTCCTCCAGGGTGCGGCCGTTGACCTTCCACTCGCCGGTGCCCGGGACGATGCGCACGCGGGCGATGGCCTGCTTGCGACGACCGGTGGCGGCACCGGGGGCGGTGGCGGTGGGGCGGGCGGTGGTCTCGGCCGCGGCCGACGACTCGGTGGTGTACTCGGAGACGGCGTTCTCGTCGAACTCGTCGGTCTCCACGGTGGTGGTGTCAGTCATCTGTCAGACGTTCCTTACTGCGCGACCTGGGAGATCTCGAACGGCACCGGCTGCTGGGCCGAGTGCGGGTGGGTGTCGCCGGCGTAGACCTTGAGCTTGCCGAGCATCTGGCGACCGAGGGAGTTGCGGGGGAGCATGCCGCGCACGGCCTTCTCCACCGCCCGGGTCGGGTGCTGCTCGAGCAGCTGCTCGTAGCTGACCGCCTTGAGACCACCCGGGTAGCCGGAGTGGCGGTAGGCCTTCTTCTGGGCCAGCTTGGCGCCGGTCAGGGCGACCTTGTCGGCGTTGATGATGATGACGAAGTCGCCGGTGTCGATGTGCGGCGCGAAGATCGTCTTGTGCTTGCCGCGGAGCAGGATCGCGGTCTGGGACGCGAGGCGACCCAGCACGACGTCCGTGGCGTCGATGATGTGCCAGGCGCGGGTGATCTCGCCGGGCTTGGGGGTGTAGGTACGCACGGTAGAAGAACCTTCATCTCGTGTGGTGGGGCAACCCCGCAAGTCTACCGACGGGCCACGGTCGCACCCAAATCCTCGTCGTCGCAGGTCAGGAGCGGTCTGGGGCCGGTCTTCGGCCGTCTGCAGCGAATCTGTGCACAATGATTGTGCACAGACCCCCGGCCCGGCCGCCCCCGACGGAAGCAGACGCATGACCCCCTCGCCCTCCTCCGACGCCCTCCGAACCCTTGCCCACCCGCTCCGCAGCCGTCTGCTCGCCGAGCTGCGGGTCCACGGCGGCGCCACCGCCACCGAGCTCGCCGCGGCGCTGGCCACGCACACCGGAGCGACGTCCTACCACCTGCGCCGCCTCGAGGAGGCGGGCCTGGTGGAGGACACCGGGACCGGCGCCGGTCGCAGGAGGGTATGGCGTGCCGTCCCGGACCAGGACCGCCCCGGCGTGCTGGGGGTGGGACTCGGGGTCGCCGGTGGGGCGGAGCAGGACCTGGACGAGGACGACGCCCTGGCTACCGACTGGTTGGCGCTGGACTACCTGGCGCACTTCGGCGAGCGCGCGGAGGCCTGGTTGCGCGAGCGTCCGCAGGAGGAGACCACCTGGCAGCAGGCCTGCGGCCTGGAGGACCACACCGTGCAGGTGACCGGGGAGCAGCTCACGGCCATGCGGGCCGAGCTGCTCGAGGTGCTGGAGCGCTACCGCCGGGTCGGGCAGGGCAACCCGCAGGCCCGGCGGGTGGTCGTCTACACCTGCGCGCTGCCGCTGCCCCCCAGCCGGGCCTGAACCTGGCCCTGCGGGCCCGACCGGCCGGGACTCAGGCCGCCGGGGTGGTCCCGTGGTGCACCGCCGTCCACCACGGGGCCACCCGGGCCGCTGGTTCAGCTGGTGGCGCGCAGCAGCAGGTCGGGGGAACCGGCCAGGTCGCTCACCGCCCCCCGCGTGGCGGCCGTCTCGATCGCACCCTCGACCTGGGAGGGGTCGACGGAGGTGCTGCCCTGGAGCACCAGGGCGACGACGCCGGCGACGTGCGGGGAGGCCATCGAGGTGCCCGAGATGGTGTTCGTCGAGGTGTCCCCCTTGTGCCAGGCCGCGGTGATCCCCACGCCGGGCGCGAAGAGGTCCAGGCAGGACCCGTGGTTGGAGAAGGACGCGCGCCGGTCGTCGCGGTCGGTGGCCCCCACCGTCAGGGCGTCGGGGGCCCGGGCCGGCGAGGTGGTGCAGGCGTCCTGGTCCTCGTTGCCGGCGGCCACGACGGTGGTCACGCCCGCGTCCACCATCCGGGCGACGGCGTCGTCGACCGAGGCGTTCGCCCCGCCGCCGAGGCTCAGGTTGGCCACGGACGGACCGTCGGCGTCGCCCACCACCCAGTCCATGCCGGCGACCACGCCGGACCAGCTGCCGGAACCGCGGCAGTCCAGGACGCGCACGGGCACGAGGTTCACGCCCTTGGCCACCCCGTAGGTGCTGCCACCCACCGTCCCGGCCACGTGGGTGCCGTGCCCGTTGCAGTCCTCGGTG
>DATISK010000030.1:0-2397 GCA_035581545.1 Ornithinimicrobium sp.
CGTCGGTGCGTCAGATCATGGACGCGATCCGCGACGTCACCGGGATCGACTTCGAGCCCGAGATTCACGACCGGCGCCCCGGCGACCCGGCCCGGATCGTGGCCTCCGGCGAGCTGGCCGCCCGTGACATCGACTGGCAGATGCGGCACGACCTGCGGGAGATGGTCCGGTCTGCCTGGGCGGCCCGGCAGGCAGCGGGGGACGCCTACCCGGCCTGACCGTCACGGGCAGAACGCGCACCGGCCCGCCTCGGCGGCCCGAGGGTGGGGTGCCCAACAACAGGCGCGCCCCGCGGTCAGCGTCGGTTCGCGGCCTTCCCCTTGCCGGTGCTCTTGCCGGCGTTGCCGCCCTTCGCCCCGCTCTTGGCGGGCTTGTCGCCCTTCGCCCCGCTCTTGCCGCCCTTGTTCCCCGGGCCGTGGGCGCGGACGCCGTTGCTCAGGCCCTGTGAGCTGGCGTGCTGGACGCCCTGGCCGGGGCCGTTGTCCGCGGGGGCTGGGTCGGGCTCATTGTTGGTGCCTCCCGGCGCGGAGCCGCTGCCGGGCCCAGGGGACCCGCCACCCGAGGGGCCGGCGCCCGGCCCGCCGGAGTTCTGCTGGCCGACGGTCGTCCCCCCAGTGGCCGGTCCCGGCCCGCCGGAGGTCTGCTGGGCGACGGTCGTCCCCCCGGCGGTCGCGGTCGAGCCGCGGGAGGGCGATCCTGCCGCCGCCACGGCCTGCGACGCCCGCTGCCGGGGCGCCTCCTGCCCGCTGGTCCCGGCAACGGCCTCCAGGTAGGAGCCGACGATCGGCGCCTCGAACGGCGCGGCCTGGGGGACGGGGCTGAGGCTGGTGCCGACCGGAGCCCGGTCGATGAACGACGCCGCGGCGACGGCACCGACCACGACGGCGGCGGCCAGGGCGACGTACGGCGCGTTACTGCGGCGGCGCGCAGGCGTCACCTCGATGGGCACCCGGCGTCCGGCCCGAGGGCGAGCGACCAGGTCGCGGCCGGCCGCGGGGCCGAGCACGACCCCGGCGAGGACGTCGCGGAGGGAGTACTGGAGCAGGAGCAGCTGGCTGGCCAACGCCCGGGACGGTGACGGCGGGCTGGACTGCTCGACCCGGGCCCGGACGGCCGAGTACGCCGAGACCAGGTGGCGGCGTACCTCGTCGGTGCTGGTGCCGAGCAGGGCGGCGATCGCGGTCGCCTCCTGACCCTCCACCTCGCGGTGCCAGAGCGCCGTCTGGGCCGGCAGCGGCAGTGCGCAGAACCCGTCCCAGACCGGGTTGCGGCGCTCTCCGTCGACCGGGAGCCTGCCCTGGGTGTGGAGGGCCAGCCACAGGACGCGGAACGGCAGGCCGGGGCCGCTGCCGTTCCGGAGCTGGACGAGCGCCTGCTCGCCGGAGGCGTCGACGGACTCGTACGCCGGCGAGGGACCGCTGTCGGCGACGGCGTCACGATGCCGGGCGAGCAGTTCACGGCCGGCGAGCTCGTCGCCGTGCGCGCACCGCTGCACCAGCTCGACGTCGCCCGGGGACGGCCCGAGATCGATTCCGATGGCGGTCACGAGATCCTCCCTCGCCCGAGCGTCTCCCGACACGGCCCGAGCACACTCAGTATGCCCCGCCGATCGAGTTCTACACAGCCCCTGGAGCGACGGGCTTCTGGCCCGGCCAGGCGGCACCCGACGCCGCACCGGCGGCCCACTGGCAGAATCCCCCCATGCCCACCGCGCTGATCACCGGCATCACCGGACAGGACGGCCTCTACCTGTCCGAGCTGCTCCTCGAGAAGGGGTACGACGTCCACGGCGTCATCCGCGGCCAGAACAACCCCAAGCGCGACCTGGTCAGCCGCCTGCTCCCCGACGTGACGCTGCACAACGGCGACCTGACCGACATGTCGAGCCTGATCCGGGCGCTGCGCGACTCCGACCCGTCCGAGGTCTACAACCTCGGCGCGGTGTCGTTCGTCGCCTACTCGTGGGAGAACGCCCAGCTCACCACCGACGTGACCGCCAAGGGCGTGCTCAACATCCTCGAGGCGATCCGGCTGCACACAGGGGACGACCCGGCCGGCGTGCGGTTCTACCAGGCGTCGAGCTCGGAGATGTTCGGCAAGGTCGCGGAGTCACCCCAGCACGAGCGCACGCTGCTGTGGCCGCGGTCGCCGTACGGCGTGAGCAAGGTGTTCGGCCACCACATGACGATCAACTACCGCGAGTCCTACGGCATGCACGCCTCGTCGGGGATCCTCTTCAACCACGAGTCGCCGCGGCGGGGGCCGGAGTTCGTGACCCGCAAGGTGAGCCAGGCGGTGGCGCGGATCAAGCTCGGGCTGCAGGACGAGCTGGTGCTCGGCAACCTCGACGCCGAGCGCGACTGGGGCTTCGCCGGCGACTACGTCGAGGCGATGTGG
>DATISK010000031.1:0-2797 GCA_035581545.1 Ornithinimicrobium sp.
ATGCCCCACTCGCCCCCCCGGTGGGGCTGGCTGCTAGACCGTGACGGCTCGACCACCTGGGTCGTCGAGCGGCCGGGTGACCGGGCCGGACCGCCCGCGGGCGCGGGCACGGTCGTGGCGACCGGTCGCCCGACGCAGCCCGAGGAGGAGGTCGTGCTCGCCGAGCTGGCCGCGGTGGACGGCGACGCCGCCCGGGCCATGGTCGCCCACGCCCACGCGCTGGCACGCTCCGTGGACGAGACCTCGCCCGTGACCGTGTGGGACCGGCCCCGGACGGTGGCCGGCGCGGTCGTGTCGCAGGTCTGCGGAGAGGCACCCGCCCAGGCCGAGCAGTCCTACGTGCGGGTACCGGACGCGGCGCTGCTCCTGGACCGGATGCGGCCCGCGCTCGAGGCCCGGCTGGCCTCCTCCGGGCTCGAGCCCCCGGAGGAGGTGCTGCTGGGGACCTTCCGCCAGCACCTGCGGATGCCCGTCGTGGACGGGCGGTTCGGCGAGCCGGTCGTGGGGGGTCCGCTGCAGGGTCCGGGCGCGCTCGGCGGAGCGGGGGTGGCCCCCGACCAGCTGGGGCCGCTCCTGCTCGGCCCGCTGGGGATGGCCGGCCTGGCGCGGCGCCACCCCGACGTCTACCCCGGCCCGCACGCCGCGCTCATGGAGGCGCTGTTCCCTCCGGTGACCGCCGACCTGCTCACCTACTACCTGCCCTGAACCTCCCGGGCCCACCGGCGCCGTGCGAGGATGACCGGCGTGGAGCACGAGGAGAGCCTGCTCGGACCGGCGCAGATCCGGGACCTGGCCGCCCGGCTCGGCATCCGCCCGACCAAGCACTGGGGACAGAACTTCGTCATCGACAAGGGCACCGTGCGCCGCATCGTGCGCACCGCCGGGGTGGGTCCCGACGACATCGTCCTGGAGGTCGGCCCCGGTCTGGGGTCGCTGACCCTCGCGCTCCTGCCGGAGGTGGCCCGCGTGACCGCGGTCGAGATCGACCCGACGCTGGCCGACCAGCTTCCCCGGACCGTGGACGACCTCGCGCCGCACCTCGCCGACCGGCTGACCGTGCTCCGGGCCGACGCCCTTCGGGTGGAGGCGCTGCCCGACCCTCAGCCCACCGCGCTGGTGGCCAACCTGCCCTACAACGTCGCCGTGCCGGTGGTGCTGAGCCTGCTGGCGAGGTTGCCCACGCTGGAGCGCGTCCTCGTCATGGTCCAGCTCGAGGTCGCCGAGCGGCTCGCGGCCCCACCGGGCAGCAAGGTCTACGGGGTGCCCAGCGTCAAGGCCGGCTGGTACGCCGAGGTCACCGGCGCCGGCCGGGTCGGACGCACGGTCTTCTGGCCCGCGCCCAACGTCGACTCCGGCCTGGTCCGCATGGTCCGCCGGGACCCGCCGGCCACGGCGGCGAGCCGGCAGGAGGTGTTCGCGGTGGTCGACGCCGCCTTCGCCCAGCGCCGCAAGACGCTGCGGGCGGCGCTGTCCGGCTGGGCCGGCGGGGCCGAGCGGGCCGAGCGGGTGCTGCGGGCGGCCGGGGTGGACCCCCGGGCCCGGGGCGAGGTCCTCACGGTGCAGGACTTCGCCCGGATCGCCGGCGCGGCCCGGGATGACGTCGGCACGACGGGTGCCCCCGGAGCCGGTGCGGACGACGCCCCCGCGGGTGCGGACGGGGTCGTCACGGGTGGCCAGGAGGATCGCCCGCCGACCCCATAGGGTGATCCCCATGATTCCAGGCGGGAGCACCGAGGCCGTCACCGTCCGGGTGCCCGGAAAGATCAACCTGGAGCTCGCCGTGGGGCCGCTGCGCGAGGACGGCTACCACGAGCTGTCCACGGTGTTCCACGCCGTCAGCGTCTACGACCGGGTCACCGTCCAGCCCGCCTCGCGGTGGTCCGTGCACGTCACCGGGCCGTTCGCCGACCGGGTCCCCACGGGTCCCGACAACCTCGCGCTGAAGGCCGCGCGGGCGCTGGTGCGCCGCCGCGGCCGGCGCGCCGGATCGGGGCCGGTGCGCATCGACATCGACAAGCAGATCCCCGTGGCCGGCGGCATGGCCGGGGGCAGCGCCGACGCCGCCGCCACCCTCGTGGCCTGCCGCGAGCTGTGGGCGATGGACCACGTCGACCAGGAGATGCTCGAGCTCATCGCCGCGGGGCTGGGGTCGGACGTCCCCTTCCTCCTGCACGGCGGCACGGCGATCGGCTCCGGTCGCGGCGAGCAGATCACGCCGGTGCTCGCACGGGGCGAGCTCCACTGGGTCCTGTGGGTCGGTGAGGGGCTGGGGCTGTCCACCCCCGAGGTGTATGCGGAGTGCGACCGACTCCGCGCCGAGGCGGGACAGGCGGACGTCCCCGTCCCGCAGCCGTCGGGCGTCCTGATGACCGCGCTCCGTCGGATGGAGACCGACGAGGTCGCCGCCGCGCTGCGCAACGACCTGCAGGCCGCGGCCGTCTCGCTGCGACCCCTGCTCGGCGAGGTCCTCGAGACCGGGCTGGAGCTCGGCGCCCGCGCCGGCATCGTCTCCGGCTCCGGACCCACCGTGGCCTTCCTGGTCGGCTCCCAGGCGGAGGCGATCGACCTGTCCGTGGGCCTGGCCGCCAACGGCCCGACCGGTGACGTCACGCGGGTCGTCGGACCGGTGCCCGGCGCCCAGGTGGTGCACCACCACCGCGCGCCCTCGCCGCCCCCTCCCGGCCCGTCGCGCGGCGGTCCGCTGGGCCCGGTGCAGGGCTGATGGCGGCACCACCCGCCAGCCTGGTCGCGCTCGACCGGGCCCACCTCGTCCTGGGCACGAGCGTGCTCCTCGACG
>DATISK010000032.1:0-5496 GCA_035581545.1 Ornithinimicrobium sp.
CCTGTGGGCCCTGCTGGCCGCCCGGCCGTCGGGCGCCGAGCGCACGCTGGCCCAGGAGCAGACCAGGACCGCGTCGGTGCAGGAGACCTCTCCGGCCAGGGCCGGCGCCTGAACCGCTGGTCCGCCGACCGCCTGCGACCCCCCCCGCAACCTGCGGACCTACCCCACCCACACCCGCGCGTTGCGGAACATCCGCAGCCAGGGGCCGACGTCCTCGGGGGCCCCCGACGTCCACGACATCTGGGCGTTGCGCTGCACCCGCTCCGGGTGCGGCATCATCGCGGTGAACCGCCCGTCGGGCGTGGTCACGGCCGTGAGCCCGCCCGGCGAGCCGTTCGGGTTGGTCGGGTATGCCGTGGCCGCCCGACCCGCGTGGTCGACGTAGCGCACCGCGCCCAGCACCGTCGCCTCGTCGCCCCGGGCGGAGAAGTCGGCCCGGCCCTCGCCGTGGGCGACGGCGATCGGGATCCGCGAGCCGGCCATGCCGGAGAAGAAGATCGACGGGGACTCGAGCACCTCGACCAGGCTGAGCCGGGCCTCGTACTGCTCGCTCCGGTTGCGGACGAACCGCGGCCAGGCCTCCGCACCGGGGACCAGGTCGGCCAGGGCGGCGAACATCTGCGCGCCGTTGCAGATGCCGAGCGCGAAGGTGTCCTCCCGCCCGAAGAACTCCGCGAACGACCCGGTGAGCCGCTCGTCGAAGAGCACCGACCGGGCCCAGCCCTCCCCGGCACCGAGGGTGTCGCCGTAGGAGAAGCCACCCGCGGCGACCAGCCCGACCACGTCGGCGAGGTCGAAGCGTCCCGTCTGCAGGTCGGTCATGTGCACGTCGTAGGTGTCGAAGCCGGCCCGGTCGAAGGCGAACGCCGTCTCGACGTGGGAGTTGACGCCCTGCTCGCGCAGCACCGCGACGAGGGGGCGTGCGCCCCGCGAGACGTAGGGGGCGGCGACGTCGTGGGTGGGGTCGAAGGTGGTCGACAGGTGCAGCCCGGGGTCGTCGTCGGATCCCACGAGCGCGTGCTCCTCGTCGGCGCACTCCGGGTTGTCGCGGAGGGCGGCGATCCGCCACGACACCTCGTCCCAGGCCTGGGCCAGGTCGCGCACCGGCTCGTCGAGCACCACCCCGCCCGAGCGGACCCGTACGCGGCGCCCGCCGGTCGGGCCCCCGAGCCGGTGGGTCAGCGCGCCGAGGCCGTGGCGCGCGAGGACCTCCTCGGCCTCCTCCAGCCGACCCTCCGGCACCTGGAGCACGACCCCGAGCTCCTCGGTGAACAGCGCGGCGAGGTCGGCGCGCAGGCTCCCCCGGGTGTCCGGGGCCCGACCGCTCCCCGGCAGCTCGACGTCCAGCCCGACCCCTCCGGCGAACGCCATCTCGCACAGCGTCGCCCACAGGCCGCCGTCCGAGCGGTCGTGGTAGGCCGTCACGAGCCCTGCCTCCCGCAGCCCGGCCAGCGCGGCGGCGAGCGAGACCAGCCGGTCCGGGTCGTCGACGTCCGGGACCTCTCGGCCGAACTGGCCCAGCACCTGTGCCAGCATCGACCCGCCGAGGCGGTCGCACCCCGCGCCGAGGTCGACGAGCAGCAGCGGCCCCCCGGCCGTCAGCTGGGGCGTGAGCGTGCCGCGCACGTCGGGCAGCGTCGCGAACGCCGAGACCACGAGGGACACCGGGGAGATGACCTGGTGGGCGGTGCCGTCCGCGCCGGTCCAGCGCGTGCGCATCGACAGCGAGTCCTTGCCCACGGGGACGGAGATGCCCAGGGCGGGGCACAGCTCCATCGCCACGGCGTGCACGGTGTCGTAGAGCGCGGCGTCCTCGCCCTCCTCACCGGCGGCCGCCATCCAGTTGCAGGAGAGCTTGACCCCGGACAGCGTCACCGGGGCGGCCAGCAGGTTGGTGAGCGCCTCGCCCACCGCCATCCGGCCGGAGGCGGGCGCGTCCAGAGCCGCCAGGGGCATCCGCTCGCCGGTGGCCATCGCCTCGCCCGCCAGCCCGACGTGGTCCGAGAGGGTCACCGCGACGTCCGCCACCGGCACCTGCCACGGCCCCACCATCTGGTCGCGGTGCGTCAGCCCGCCCACGGTGCGGTCGCCGATGGTCACGAGGAACCTCTTGGAGGCCACGGTGGGGTGCCGCAGGACGGCGTATGCGGTGTCCCGCACCGCGTCCGCGTCCAGGTGCTCGACCTGCAGCTCGGGTGCGGACCGGTCCACCCGCGGTGCGTCGCGGGTCATCCTCGGCGGCTTGCCGAGCAGCACGTCCATCGGCATGTCGACGGGCAGGTCGGCGCCGTCCCCGCCGTCGGTGAGCATCAGACGTCCGTCGTCCACGGCCACCCCCACGACGGCATGAGGGCAGCGCTCCCGCTCGCAGAGCGCGGCGAAGTCCTCGAGCGACCCGGGGGCGATCGCCAGGACGTAGCGCTCCTGGCTCTCGTTGGACCAGATCTCCTTGGGGGACAGGCCGGTCTCCTCCAGCGGGACCGCCGACAGGTCGAACCGCGCGCCCAGCCCGGCGTCGTCCACGAGCTCGGGGAAGGCGTTGCTCAGCCCACCGGCGCCGACGTCGTGGATCGCCAGCACCGGGTTGTCCTCGCCGAGGGCCCAGCAGTGGTTGATGACCTCCTGGGCCCGGCGCTGCATCTCGGGGTTGCCGCGCTGCACCGAGTCGAAGTCGAGCTCGGCGGCGTTGGCGCCCGACGCCATCGAGCTGGCGGCGCCGCCCCCCAGGCCGATGCGCATGCCCGGCCCGCCGATCTGCACCAGGAGGGTACCCGGGCCGAAGCGCACCTTCTCCGTCTGCGAGGCGCTGATGGAGCCCAGGCCGCCCGCGCTCATGATCGGCTTGGCGTAGCCGCGGTGCACGCCGTCGACGACCTGCTCGTAGACCCGGAAGAAGCCGCCCAGCCCCGGTCGGCCGAACTCGTTGTTGAACGCCGCCGCGCCGATCGGGCCCTCGACCATGATCTCGAGCGGGCTCGCCAGGTGGGCGGGCTCGGCATACCCCGGCTCCTCCCAGGGCTCCTCGGTGCCGGGCAGGTGCAGGTGCGAGACGGCGAACCCGGTGAGGCCGGCCTTGGGTGCGCTGCCGCGGCCGGTGGCGCCCTCGTCGCGGATCTCGCCGCCGGCGCCGGTCGCCGCCCCGGGGAAGGGCGAGATGGCGGTCGGGTGGTTGTGGGTCTCGACCTTCATGAGGACGTGGACCTCGTCCTCGCGGGCGACGTAGCGGCTCGGTCCGCCGTCCTCCGGCAGCCAGCGCACGACGCGCCCGCCCCGCATCACCGACGCGTTGTCCTTGTAGGCGACGACGGTGCCCTGGCCGGCGACGGCCTCGGTGTGCCGGATCATCCCGAAGAGGCTGCGCTCCTGCGCCTGCCCGTCGACGACGAAGTCGGAGTTGAAGATCTTGTGCCGGCAGTGCTCGGAGTTGGCCTGGGCGAACATCGTCAGCTCGACGTCGGTCGGGTTGCGCTGCAACGCCGTGAAGGACTCGACGAGGTAGTCGATCTCGTCCGGCGCCAGCGCCAGCCCGAAGGCCCGGTCCGCCTCGACCAGCGCCTCGCGGCCCCGGCCCAGCACGTCGACGTGCTCCATCGGCGGTGCCTGGCGCTCGGCGAACAGCGCGGCCGCCTCCCCGGGGGTGCGCAGGACGGTCTCGGTCATCCGGTCGTGCAGCACGGCGGCGCAGGCGTCCCACTCCTCGCCGGTCAGGCTCCCGCCCGGCCCGAGCGCGAGGTGGTGCTCGACGACGCGCTCCACCCGGTGCACGGGGACCCCGCAGCCGTGCACGATGTCGGTCGCCTTGCTCGCCCACGGCGAGACGGTGCCCAGGCGTGGGGCGACGACCACGACGACCTCCTCGACCGACGCGGCCTCCCCGCCCGCCGCCAGGGTTCGAGGGGTCCACGGCTCGCCGTAGGTGAGGATCGTGCGGACCCGCTCGGTCGTCGCGTCGTCCAGGGGGGCGTCGGAGGCCACCCAGTGGACGTGGCGCGCGGAGACCCCCCTGACCCGCCCGCAGACGTCCTGGAGCCGGCGCAGCAGCGCCGCCGCCCGGAAGTCGGAGAGGGCGGACCCGCCGCCGAAGGTGGACAGCACGTGCTGGGGGGAAGCCATGGGCGGGGTCTCCTGGGGAGCTGCGGGACGTGGCTCACACGATACAAGCCGCGAGGGGCGGCTCAGCGGGCCGCGGCGGGAGGGCGCGGGGCCACGAAGGTCTGCCCGGTGAGCGCCTCGTAGGCCTCGACGTAGCGTGCCCGGGTGAGGGCGACCACCTCGTCGGGCAGGGCGGGCGGCGGGGTGTCGGAGGCCCGGTCCCAGCCGCTGGCCGGGGAGGTCAGCCAGTCGCGCAGGACCTGCTTGTCGTAGGAGACCTGCGGACGGCCGGGCTCCCACGCGTCGGCCCGCCAGAAGCGCGACGAGTCGGGCGTGAGCACCTCGTCCGCCAGGATGACGTCGACCTCGTCGGGATCGACGGCGGCCCAGTCGATCTCGTCGTCGGGCCCGAGACCCACCTGGGCGGGGTCGATGCCGAACTCGACCTTGGTGTCGGCGATGAGGATGCCCCGTCCGGCGGCGATCTCGTTGCCCCGCTGCAGGATCCGCACCGTGAGGTCACGCAGCCGCCGGGCCAGGCGGGGTCCGACCAGCTCCACCACCCCCGCGTAGGGCAGCGGCTGGTCGTGCTCGCCGACCGGCGCCTTGGTGCTCGGGGTGAAGACCGGCTCCGGCAGGCGGGAGCCGTCGACCAGCCCGGGAGGCAGGGCCAGACCGGAGACGGCACCGTCGGCGCGGTACTCCGCCAGCCCGCCGCCGGTCAGGTAGGCCCGGGCCACGCACTCCACCGGCAGCATCCGCAGCCGCCGGACGTAGACGGCCCGGCCCGCCACCTCGTCGGGGACGTCCGTCGACACCACGTGGTGCGGGGCGAGGTCGGCGAGCTGGTCGAACCACCACAGGGAGAGCTGGGTCAGGACCGCACCCTTGTCCGGGATCGGCGTGGACAGGATGTGGTCGTAGGCGCTGATCCGGTCGGAGGCCACGAGGAGCAGGCGCGAGTCGTCGCGCACCCCCGTCCCGGGGTCCAGGGGGGCGTAGAGCTCGCGGACCTTGCCGGAGTAGAGCAGGTCGTGGCCCGCCGGCGTCCCCCGCGGGACGACGACCTCGCCCTCCTCCGCGGCGCGGGCGATGTCACCCCGGACGAGCGCCCCCTCGAGGTGTATGCGGTGCACGCCCGCGTAGGTGCGCGCCCGCGCCTGCCCCAGGTCCTCACCGGTGCCGACCACGCTCAGCACGCGTCCCCCGGCCGAGACGAGGCGACCGCCGCGGACCGCCGTCCCCGCGTGCAGGACGTGCACGCCCTCGACCGCGGCCGCCTCCTCCGTCCCGGTGACCTCGTCACCGGTGCGCGGGCGCGTGGGATAGCCGTCGGCGGCGACGACCACGGTCACGCTGCTCTCGGGCGACCACTCCAGCGGGGGGAGCTCGGCCAACCGGCCC
>DATISK010000033.1:0-2611 GCA_035581545.1 Ornithinimicrobium sp.
GGCTCGGGACCGGTTCGCGCGGATGTGCATCCATCCGGTGCTCACCGCCCATCCCACCGAGGCGCGGCGACGCGCGGTGACCACGGCGCTGCGCCGCCTCGCCGAGCAGCTGGACCGGCACGCCGACCCGACGGCGGGGCCGACCGAGCGGGCGTTCGCCCGTCGGCGCATGCTCGAGGACATCGACATCCTGCACCGCACCTCGACCCTCCGCACCACCCGCCCGCAGCCCGTCGACGAGGTCAGCACGGTGCTCTCCATCTTCGACACCACGGTCTTCCGCGCACTTCCTCGTTTCCAGCGGGCCGTGGAAGCGGCGTTGGCCGGTCAGGACGAGGGACCGATCGAGGCGGAGCTGCCCTCGCTCGTGCGCTACGGCTCCTGGGTCGGCGGCGACCGCGACGGGAACCCCCACGTGACGGCCGAGGTCACCCGGGCCACGATGGAGGCCCAGGCGGGCGTGGCGCTGCGGACCCTGCAGGCCAACGTCGAGCGGGTGGCCCGGACCCTGACGATGGACGAGGAGGGGACCCCGCCGTCCGCCGCGCTGCGCGAGGCGCTCGCCAACGACGCCGTCACGCTTCCCGGCGAGTTCGCCGAGATCGCCAAGGACTCTCCCTCCGAGCCCCACCGGCAGAAGCTGCTCGTCGTCGCCCGTCGCCTGGAGGCCACCGCCCAGGGGGCGGCAGGCACGGCATACGCCGACCCCGAGGAGCTGCTCGCGGACCTGGCCCTGGTGCGCACCTCGCTCCTCGCCGCCGGGGACCGCAGGGCGGCGCGCGGTGAGCTGCTGCACCTGGTGTGGATGGTGCAGACCTTCGGGTTCCACCTGGCCGAGCTGGAGGTGCGCCAGCACAGCGACGTCCACGTGCGGGCCCTGGTCGAGGTGCTCGGTCACGTCCGGGCCCAGGGAGCCACGGTCGCCGACCAGCCCGTGGACGATCCCGAGCGTGCTGCCCGCGACCCCCGGGTGCTGGACGCCCTGGCCCGGCAGGGGTGGCCGATCGCCCTGCCCGAGCTGTCCCCGACCACACGGGAGGTGCTGGACACGTTGCGGGTGATGGCGTGGCTGCAGCAGCGCTGGGGGGTGCGGTGCTGCGGGCGCTACATCGTCTCCTTCAGCCAGGGCGCCGACCACCTCGTGGCCGTGTGGGCGCTCGCCCGCCTCGCCGTCGGCGACCGGCCGCTGCGCCTGGACGTGGTGCCGCTCTTCGAGACGGGGGAGGACCTGCGGGCCGCCGGCAGCACGCTCGAGGAGTGGCTGGCGCTGCCGTCCACCCAGGCCTGGCTGGAGGCGCGGAACCGCCGGGTCGAGGTCATGATGGGCTACTCGGACAGCGCCAAGGACATCGGTCCGGCCGCGGCGACGCTGACCCTGCACCGGGCCCAGCAGGAGCTGGTCGGCTGGGCCCGCAGCCACGACGTGGAGCTGACCATCTTCCACGGCCGCGGTGGCTCGCTGGGGCGGGGAGGGGGACCCCTGCACCGTGCGATCACGGCCCAGCCCACCGGATCGGTCGACGGCCGGTTCAAGGTGACCGAGCAGGGGGAGGTCATCTACGCCCGCTACGCCGACGTGCGGCTGGCCCAGCAGCACCTCGAGCGGATGGCCTCCGCCGTCCTCCTGGCGGACTCTCCCGACGTCGTGCGCCGGCGCGAGCGGGCGGGCGAGCGCCACGCCGCGCTCGGCGGACGTCTGGAGGTCGCCAGCCGGACCGCATACCGCGCCCTGATGGACACCGGGGGGATCGCGGACCTCGTGGCCGAGGCCAGCCCGTTGGACGTCCTGGGGGACCTGCGCCTGGGCTCCCGCCCCGCCCGTCGGGGGGCGGGCTCCGGTCGGAGCCTGGCCGACCTGCGGGCCATCCCCTGGGTCTTCGCGTGGTCGATGACCCGGGTCAACCTGCCCGGCTGGTACGGCCTGGGCGCGGCCCTCGAGGCGGAGACGGACCGGGACGCCCTGCGGGCGGCCTACCACGAGTGGCCGGTGCTGTCCTCGCTCCTGGACGTCGCCGAGATGAGCCTGGCCAAGAGCCACGAGGGGCTGGCCCGCGAGTTCCTCGACCGCGCCGGCCGCCCCGAGCTGACGGCGACCATCCTGGAGGAGATGCGGCGCACCCGGGACCAGGTCCTGGACGTCCTCGGCCAGACCACGCTGCTCGAGCACAAGCCCCACCTGCGGACGGCGGTCGAGCTGCGGCGTCCTCTCATCGACGCCCTGAGCCGGGTGCAGCTGCGCTGCCTCGAGGAGCTCGACACGGCCGGGGCGGACACGGAGGAGGGCCGACCCTGGCACCGGGCGCTGCTGCTCACCATCAGCGGCATGGCCGCCGGGCTGCAGAACACCGGTTGAGTCCGAGGCCGGCGCGGCCGGAACCTCCTGGGCCGCGGAGGGAGGAACGAGTGGCTGCGCGCCGCTGCCGACGCCCCCGGCCCTAGCCGCGCGTGTCCGGACCCTCCTGGGCACCGACCGGCCGCACCACCCGCTGCGGGAACGGGATCTCGTTTCCTGCACGGTCGAGCCCACGCTTGACCGTCATCGCCGCAGCGCTGCGCGCGGCCCAGGTGGAGGCCATGTCCGAGGGGTGCCAGAACATCACCGCGAAGGTGA
>DATISK010000034.1:0-11010 GCA_035581545.1 Ornithinimicrobium sp.
GTACCCGGGCTCTCCCGACGGGGTCCGTGCGTGCGAGGTCCGTGCTCAGAACAGCGCGCTCATGAGGGCGCTGCGCGCCTTGCCCACGCGGGGGTCGTGGGTCCCGACGACCTCGAAGAGACCCAGCAGGTGGGTCCGCGCCCGGTCACGCTCGTCCCCGGCGGTGACCCGGACCAGGTCGACGAGCCGCACGAAGGCGTCCTCCACGTGGCCGCCGACCACGTCCAGGTCGGCCGCGTCCAGCTGGGCCTGCACGTCCGTGGGCCGCTCGGCAGCCGCCTGCCGCACGGCTCCCAGGTCCATCCGGCTGGTGCGCTCCAGCAGCCGGACCTGGCCCAGCCCGAGCCGCGCCTGCTCGTCGGCGGGGTCCTCCTGCAGGGCCTGCTCGTAGGCCTGCTCGGCCGCGGCCCACTCTCCTGCCTCGATGGCCTCGTAGGCCGCCTGGTGCAGCGGCGGCAGCTCGGGCTCGACGTCCTCGTCCGGCTCGTCGGCCGGAGCCTCGGCACCGTCGAGCTCCACCCGCCCGGTCACCCCGTTCGTCACCGCGGCCTGGAGGAACTGGTCGATCAGCTGGTCGACCTGGCTCATCTCCTGCACGCCCAGGTAGAACGGCATCGGCTGGCCGCCCATCAGCCCCAGCACCACCGGCAGCGCGGTCACCTGGCCGAAGGTCTGCTGCAGCACCGGGGTCAGGGCCTGCATGACGCCGGGGGCGGCCGCCAGGTCGATCCCCACGACCTGGAAGCGGCCCTCCTTGTCGCGGGCGGCCTGGGCCAGCTCGCGCAGGTGCTGGACGGACTCGGGGACCTGGGGCGTCCACAGCACCAGCACCAGGGGGGTGGTCAGGCTGGCGTTGACGACGGCCTCGAAGGAGGTGTCGTCGGCGTGGACCAGGGCTCCGCTGCGCCCCGGGACGCCTCCCTGCCCGGCCCCCGGGGCGGCACCGCCCGCGGACGTCCCGGGACCCTGCCCGGGAGCCGCGGCGGCGGGGCCGGGGCCGGGCCGGCCGTTTCCGCCCCCGAGACGGGACAGGTCGACCGCGCCCCTGAGGGCGGCGGCGGAGAAGGGCTGCTGGGACATGTGGGCTCCTCGGGCGTCAGACAGTGCGGGTCGGTGCTCGGTCCCCAGGGTATGCCGTGCGCGCGGCGGGTCAGGACCCCCAGGCCTCGACCAGCTGCTCACGCACGGCGATCATCTCCGGCGTGAACTCCACGCCCTCGGCCGGCACCCGCACCCCCATGAAGACCATGGTGCGCAGGACCGCCTCCTCGCTGATCTCCTCGGTCCCGGCCAGGGCGGTGAACGCCTCCGGCGGCGTCAGCACGGTGTTGGGCTCGACGGTGAAGGTGGTGTCGCGCAGCAGGGTGCCGAGGACGAACGCCGACCCGTCCTCGAACAGCAGCGTCTTGGTGTCGTCGCTGATGAGCCAGTTCTTCTCGGCCAGCGTCGCCTGCCCCTCGACGGCGGCCGCCTGCTCCTCGGCGGCGTCCCGGACGGCCGGGCTGTAGCCGTGGGTCCGGTACTCCGGGATCTCCTCCGGCTGCGGCCAGCTGGTGTAGGCGGCGATCTCCTTCAGCGTGTCACGGGGGGAGAGGAGCAGCTCGCCCCTGCCCTCCCGCAGCACCGGGGTGCCGACCGACCGGGGGTCGAACGTGGGCACGGTCGTGCCCGGGAGCATCGGGGCCTCCCAGATGATGCGGAAGTCCTCCTGCTCCCCGGTCCGGCTCTCCATGAGGTGCAGCACCGGCACGCCGTCGTCGGGGACCGTCTGCACGAGGAGGAACTGGGGCAGCTCCCCGTCCTCGCGGCTGATCGCCAGCACGTTGGGCTCGGCCGGGCCGTCCATCTCGGCCTCGGCCGGCTCGCCGTTCACGTCCTCCAGCACGTCGGCGGCCTCGGCCGCGTCCCGGGCCGATCCCATGACGGACATGCGGTGGTCCTCGACCACCTCCTCGCCGTCGCCCTGCAGGGCGGCGTGCCGCCGCTCCAGCACGGTGCCGGCCACCTGCTCCGCGTCGGCGACGCTCATCACCGCGGTCGCCTCGTCGGTGCTCATGGCCACCGTGGAGTCCTCGTCGTCGGCGTCGGCCGTGCTCGCGGCCGCGTCGGCGGTCGCGGTGGCCGCATCGGCGTCGGCGGTCGAGGTGCTGGCGTCCTCGTCCGGGTCCGCGGTCGTCAGGGTGCTGCCGGCCGACGTGGCACCGGCCGTGTCGTCGCCCGAGGAGGCGTCGGTGGAACCGTCCCCGCCGGTGCAGGCGGAGAGCGCGAGCGCCGAGGTCAGCGCGACCGTGGCGGTCAGACGGGGAAGTTTCATAACGAAACGGTAAACACGCCGTGCCCCCGACGCCAAATCAGGCTTCTCCCAGGTCCTGCGTCCGCACGCCCCGACGGTCGGTCGGACCGCTCACCAGTCGCTCCAGCAGCTGGTAGCCCCCGTAGAGGACCAGGAGGACGACCGTGACGTGCAGGAGGAGGGCGAGGGCCACCCCGGAGATGACACCGGCCCGCCAGTACCGACCCCAGGAGAGCGCCAGCACGGAGGGGATCAGGACCGCGAAGAGGGCGCCCAGGAGCAGCTCCTGCGGCCAGGGCCGCCCGCCCATCCACGGCAGCACGTCGAGCAGGTCGAAGAAGTCGAGCGTCGCCAGCACCCCGACGGCCGCCACCAGACCGAGCACGACCACCAGCCGGGTGCGGTGCCACGGGTCGCGCCCCGCCCAGAGGGTCCCGAGGGTCACCGCCGCCCACATCAGCCAGGCTCTCACCCGCCCGGTGCCCAGCCCGACCATCGCCTCGCGGAAGATCCGGTCGGCCTCGTGCCGGTCGACCTGCGGCCCCTCGTGGGCCGCCGTGCGCACGAGGGCGTCGTGCAGGACCGCGGCGGGCAGGAACTCCCCGCTCACGGGCACCAGCCAGGTGAACAGGTGCGGCACCGAGGCCAGGTCGGTGGTGAAGCTGTCCAGGTCGGCGGGGACCACGAAGGCCTCGCGGTGGTCCGGCGAACGGTAGCCGAACCGGCGCAGCAGGCTGAAGTCCCGCCCGTCGACGCTGCGCAGCTCCAGGCGCAGCACTCCCCCGGTCCCGACGTCGAAGAACTCCCCGCCCGGCACCCGGCTCACCCCGCCGCGAACCGGTCGGTGGCCCGGACGAGGACGTCGAGGGTGCCTGGCTCGGAGAAGGCGTGACCTGCGTCGGGCACCACGACGAACTCCGCGTGCGGCAACCGCGCCGCGAGGTCGAAGGCCGTGCGGGCCGGGGTGCACATGTCCAGCCGACCCTGGACGATGACGGTGGGCACCTCGGGCAGCCGGTCGGCCTCCGCCAGCAGCTGTCCCTCGCGCAGGAAGCCACCGTGGGTGAAGTAGTGGTTCTCGATCCGCGCGAAGGCCAGCGCCTGGGCCGCCTCGGTGGCCCGCTCGTACCCCTCCTCGTCGGGCTGCACCGTGATGATCCGGGACTCCCAGCCGCTCCAGGCCACGGCCGCGGGGAGGTGGACGTCGGGGTCGGGGTGGAAGAGGAGGTCGTGGTAGGCCTCCATCATCGCGTGCCGGCGCTCCGGCGCCACGGGGGCGACGTACCGGGCCCAGTGGTCGGGGTAGACGTGCTCCAGGTGGCCCCTCTCGTACATCCAGGCCAGCTCCGCGCGGCGGAGCGTGAAGATCCCGCGCAGCACGAGCTCGGTCACCCGCTCCGGGTGCCGCTCGGCGTAGGCGAGCGCGAGCGTCGAGCCCCACGACCCGCCGAACACCTGCCACCGCGAGATCCCCAGGTGCTCGCGCACCTGCTCCAGGTCGTCCACCAGGTGCCAGGTGGTGTTGGTCGCCCAGACCTGCGGGTCCACCGTCGTCGCGGCGTGCGGCCGCGACCGTCCCGCCATCCGCTGGTCGACCAGCACGATGCGGTAGCGGGCCGGGTCGAAGACCTGTCGCTGCCGGGGCGAGGTGCCGCTGCCGGGTCCACCGTGCACGAACACCACCGGGCGACCCTCGGGGTTGCCGGACTGCTCGACGTAGATCTCGTGGCCGTCCCCGACGGGGACGTGCTCCACGGCATACGGCTCGATCGGCGGGTAGAAGGTGCGTCGCTCGTTCACGGTCCCTGCCTACCACGCGGGGCCGACGAGCCGTGCGGGTGCCGGTGGCGGAGGCGTCAGCCGGGTCGCACCATCCGCACCTCGACGACCCCCGCCTGCCGTTCCTCCGACCGGGTGCCGTCGAGGGAGAAGCCGTGACGTTCGTAGAACCGCACCGCGCGGTCGTTGCCCTGCGCCACCCACAGGTAGGCCGGTCCCGGCCCCAGGACCTCGGCCAGCAGGCGGGCACCCAGCCCCCTGCCCTGGTGCTCGGGGGCGACGTTGAGGGCCCACAGCTGCTCGGGGGTCGGCCCGTCCTCGTCCCGCGCCGGACCGCACATGAGCCACCCGGCGGGCTCGTCGCCCAGCACCGCCACCTGGATCCGCCGCCCGTCGCCGGGCACCGCGGCGCGTGCGTAGGCCTGCGCCACGGAGTACCACAGCGGCCGGAAGGTCTCGACGGTGAGGGCGTCGAGGACCTCCTCGTCCATGACGCCGCGGTAGGTCTCCTGCCACACCCGCGCGTGCAGCTCGGCGAACGGCTCCACGTCCGCCATCGCCGGGGACCGCAGCAGGTAGGCCGCGGCCTCCGTCCCCGGCGGCGGCCCGCCCGGCCCCTCCGGAGCGCTCACCGCGGGTCCTCCCCCAGGTGGGCGCGCACCCGGTCGACCTTGGCGTGCAGCTGGTCGGTGGAGCCGGGCCGCAGGTCGGCCTTGAGCACCAGCGAGACCCGGGGACCGTGGGCCGCCACGGCGTCGCAGGCGGCGCGGACCACCGGCATGACCTGGTCCCACTCGCCCTCGATCGTGGTGAACATCGAGGTCAGCTCGTAGGGCAGACCGGAGTCGCGGACCACCCGGACGGCGTCGGCGACGGCCGCGCCGACGGATCCGGAGTCGGCGGCCTGGGACGGGGCGACGGAGAACGCGAAGAGAGCCATGGCGGCACCGTACCGAGCGGGCGTCAGCCCCCGACCACCGCGTCGACGACCCGGTCGGAGGCGGCGTAGGGGTCCAGCCGACCGGCGAGGACCTCGGCGACCGCCTCCGCCAGGATGCCCCCTGTGCCACCGTCGCCCAGTCGCGCGCGCAGCCGTCCGAGGGCCAGCGTCTCCACCTCGCGCGCGGCCCGCTCGTGGCGGCGGCGGTCGAGCTCACCGTGCTCGCCCAACCAGGCCCAGTGCTGGTCGAGGGCCTGCACGAGCTCCTCGACCCCCTCGGCCCGGTCGGCCACGGTCTTCACCACCGGCGGGCGCCACAGGTGCGGCGCGGTCCGGTCGCCGAGGGAGATCATGTGGCGCAGCTCGCGGGCGGTGGCGTCGGCACCCTCCCGGTCGGCCTTGTTGACGACGAAGACGTCGCCGATCTCCAGGATCCCCGCCTTGGCGGCCTGGACCCCGTCCCCCATCCCGGGGGCCAGCAGGACGAGGGTGGTGTCGGCCAGGCCGGCGACCTCGACCTCGCTCTGCCCGACCCCCACGGTCTCGACGAGCACCACGTCGTAGCCGGCGGCGTCGAGCACCCGCAGCGCCTGCGGGGTGGCCCGGGCCAGACCGCCGAGGTGGCCGCGGGAGGCCATCGACCGGATGTAGACCCCCTCGTCGAGCGCGTGCTCGGCCAGCCGGATGCGGTCACCGAGCAGGGCGCCTCCGGAGAACGGGCTGGAGGGGTCGACCGCCAGCACGGCCACCCGCAGGTCCTCGCCGCGCAGAGCGCGCACGAGCATGCCGGTGGCCGTCGACTTGCCCACCCCCGGGCTCCCGGTCAGCCCGATCGTCCGGGCCCCGTCGGCATGGGGAGCCAGCGCCGCCATCGCCTCGCGCAGGGCGGGGTCGCCGTTCTCGACGAGGGTGAGCAGCCGCCCCAGCGCACGGGGACTGCCCGCCCTGGCCTGCTCGACCAGGGTGGGGACGTCGACCTCGCGGCGGGAGCGCATGGGACCAGGGTGGCAGAGGGTATGCGGTGCACCCGGCGCGGGTGCACCGCATACCTCCCGCGCGGGTCAGGCCTGCGGGGCCGGGACCCGGACGATCAGGGCGTCGCCCTGGCCCCCTCCGCCGCAGAGGGCGGCCGCGCCCACGCCGCCGCCGCGACGCTTCAGCTCCAGCGCCAGGTGCAGCAGGATGCGCGCTCCGGACATGCCGATCGGGTGGCCCAGGGCGATCGCGCCCCCGTTGACGTTGACCCTCTCCGGGTCCAGCCCCAGCTCCTTGGTGGAGGCCAGCCCGACGGCGGCGAAGGCCTCGTTGATCTCGACCAGGTCGAGGTCGGTGGGCTCGATGCCCTCCTTCTTGCAGGCCAGGGCGATCGCCCGGGAGGGCTGGCTCTGCAGGGTGGAGTCGGGGCCGGCCACCATGCCGTGGGCACCGATCTCGGCGATCCAGCTCAGACCCAGCTCCTGGGCCTTCTCCTTGCTCATGACGACCACCGCGGCGGCGCCGTCGGAGATCTGGGAGGCCGAGCCCGCGGTGATCGTGCCGTCCTTGCTGAAGGCCGGCCGGAGCCTGCCGAGCGACTCCACGGTGGTGTCGGCGCGGATGCCCTCGTCGGCCTTGAACGGCACCGGGTCGCCCTTGCGCTGCGGAACGTCGACGGCGACGACCTCGTCGTCGAAGAGACCCTGCTCCCAGGCGGCGGCCGCCAGCTGGTGGCTGCGGGCGGCGAAGGCGTCCTGCTCCTCGCGGGTGAACTCGGCGGAGCCGCAGTTGGCCCCCTCGGTCAGGTTGCCCATCGCCTGGTCGGTGAACGCGTCCCACAGCCCGTCGAAGGCCATGTGGTCGCGGACGGTGACGTCGCCGTACTTGTAGCCGCTGCGCGACTTCTCGAGGAGGTGGGGGGCGTTGGACATGGACTCCTGGCCCCCGGCCACGACGACGTCGACCTCGCCGGCGCGGATCAGCTGGTCGGCCAGGGCGATCGCGTCGATCCCCGAGAGGCACACCTTGTTGATCGTCAGGGCGGGCACGTCCATCGGGATGCCGGCCTTCACGGCGGCCTGGCGCGCAGGGATCTGGCCGGCCCCGGCGGTGAGGACCTGGCCCATGATCACGTAGTCGACCTGGTCACCGCCGACACCGGCCTTCTCCAGGGCCCCGGCGATCGCGAGACCGCCCAGCTCGGCGCCGCTGAACCCCGAGAGCGAGCCGAGCAGGCGACCCATCGGGGTGCGCGCCCCGGCGACGAGGACGGACGTGGGGGTGGTGCTCGTGCTCATGGGAATGGACCTCCAGCATCGGTGGTGGGAGCGGTTCTGCGGCCCACTGTAGTGCGCCTCCCGGGGGCCCCCGGACGGCCCCGCCCGGCGGGGTCCGGAACCCCGGGGGCAGGCGCCGGTCAGCCCCCGTGGGCCAGCATCCCGGCCACGACGGTGGCCGAGACCCGGGTGGCCCGCAGGCGCCTGGCCTGCTCGGCGGAGCTTCCGCCGAGCGGGCCGAGGGGGTCGTCGTCGAGGAGGACCAGGTCGCCCGGGGCGCCGGGCCGCACCCGCTGCCCGTCGACCGAGGCGGCGAGCGCCTCGACCGGGGTGAGCGCCTGCTCGGGGTGCCAGCTCTCGGCCTCCACCGGGCCACGGTGCACCGCGGCGGCCGCCGCCAGCCACGGGTCGAGCGGGGAGACCGGCGCGTCCGAGCCGAGGACGACCTCGATGCCCCGGTCGAGGAAGCTGCGCAGCGTGAAGGTCCGCTGCGTGCGGTCCGGCCAGCACTGCTCGGTGACGACGCGGTCGTCGAGCAGGTGGGCGGGCTGCACGCTCGCCCGCACCGGGAGCCGGCTCCAGGCGCCCAGGTCCTCGGTGGCGACGAGCTGGGCGTGCTCGATGCCACCGGTCGCCCCGGTCCGCTCGAACGCCTGGAGGGCCTGGTGCACGGCGGCGTCGCCGATCGCGTGCAGGGCCACCTGGAGGCCGGCGCCCCGGGCGGTGGCGAGGAGCTCGACCAGCTCCTCGCCCCCGAGGTTGGGGGCGCCGCAGGGCTCCGCCAGCCGGGAGGCGTCGGCATAGGGCTGGCAGCACCAGGCGGTGCGGGTGTTCAGCGACCCGTCGCTGATGATCTTCAGCGGACCCATGGTCACCAGGCCGTCCGTGGCGCGGATCGTGTCACCGGTGCGCACCCCGGCGGCCAGGACCTCCTCCAGCCCCTCGGGGTAGACCCCGACGCGGGCCCGCACCGGGGGCAGGTGCTCGGCGACCCGGTCGCGCCAGTGCGCCCAGGGGCGGCCGAACTCCAGGTCGGTGATGCCCACCACGCCGAGGGCGAGGGCGTCGGCCAGCGCCAGGGCGACACCGGCCTCCGCCTCCTCGTGGGCTCCCGGCAGGGCGCTGAGCCGCTCGTAGACGGTGAACCACTCCCCCTCGGCGACCACGCCGGTCCGGCGCGGAGCCCCCAGCAGGTCCAGCGCGGGGGTGTTCAGCCAGCCGTGGTGGCCGTCGCCGCTGATGAGCACCACGGGCACCTCGGTGGTCACCGCGTCCAGGTCCGCCACGGTCGGATCCTGGGCCCAGGTCGCCGGGCGGTGGCCCCACCCGGTGAGCACGCCGCTGGTGGGCAGCGGGCCCCGGGCGAGCCGGCGGCGGACCCGCTCGACCGCCTCGTCGACCCCCCCGGTGCCCTCCAGGTCCAGCCGGGTGCGCACCAGGCCCCACTGCCGCACGTGCACGTGGTGGTCCGAGAGTCCGGGCAGGACCCAACGGCCGGCGCCGTCGAGCTCGTCCACCCCGGGTGGAGCGACGAGGGCAGGACCGACGGCGGTCACGCGCCCGTCCTCGACGAGGACGTCGACGGGCGGGACGGACGGGTCGGGCGTCGCCCCGTCCAGCGGCACGACGCGCACCTCGCGCACCAGGAGAGAGTCCATAGGGAGGGAGTATGCCGCCCGCGCCCTCCCCCGTCGGTGCCCGGGCCTAGTCTGTGTCCCATGAGCGCTACCCCCGGTTCGCAGGACCCCCCGGCGCAGAGCGCGCTCGGTCCCTTCCTCCTGGCGGTCGACCACGTGGGCATCGCCGTGCCGGACCTGGACGCGGCCATCGCCTTCCACGAGGACGTGCTGGGCAGCAGGGTCGTCCACGAGGAGACCAACGCCGAGCAGGGCGTGCGCGAGGCCATGGTGGCGGTCGGCCCCGCGGACACCGGAGGAGGTGCCCCTCCCGCGATGATCCAGCTGCTCGCCCCCACCGGGCCGGACTCCCCGATCGCCCGCTTCCTCGACCGCTCCGGCCCCGGGCTGCAGCAGCTGGCCTACCGGGTGGCCGACATCGAGGCCGCCTCGGCGGTCCTGCGCGGGCGTGGGCTGCGCCTCCTCTACGACGAGCCCCGGCGCGGCACCGCGGGGTCGCGGATCAACTTCATCCACCCCAGGGACGCCGGCGGGGTCCTCGTCGAGCTGGTGGAGCCCGCCGGGTGAGCCGCACGAGGACGCGGATCCGCCGCGGCCGGAGGGTGCTGCGCCGCCTGCGGCCCCACCACGTCCCCCGCGCGGGACGGGTGGCCGTGCGCCGCTGGCAGGACTACCGCGAGCGCCAGCTCGCCCTGCTCGCCGAGAGCAACCGGCTCCAGCAGGAGCTGCGCGACCAGGTGGTCGCCCCCGTCACGATCGTGCAGGGGTCGGCGGCCCCCGAGATCGCCGACCGGTCCACCCCGGGCGCCGCGGCCGACCAGGACCCGCGGGCGGGTCGCAGCTGGTCGCTCGCCTCCCCGTTCTACGTGGGTTTCACCTTCGCCCTCGGGGCCCTGCTCGCCTGGGTGCTCGTGCAGAACCTCACCCGGCTCACCTCCGTCTTCACCTTCCTCGCCGTGGCCCTGTTCGTCACCCTGGCGCTCGACCCCGTCGTGCAGTGGCTCACCCGGCGGGGGTTCACCCGGGGCCCGGCGGTGTTCGTCGTCTTCCTGGGGCTCGTGGCCGTCGTCACCGTCGTCGGTCTCCTGGTCGTCCCGCCGATCGTGACCCAGGCCGGCGCCCTCGTGGAGAAGTTCCCCACCTACCTGCAGAACCTCGGCAGCCAGCCCTGGCTGGCCGAGCTGGACGCGCGCTACGACCTCTCCGGACGGCTCACCGACGAGGCCGACCGCCTGGCGACGGACGGCCGCACGATCTCCACGGTCTTCGGGGGTGTGCTGGGAGCGGCGGGCTGGGTCGCCGGGAGCCTCGTGGGCATCCTCACCTCGGTCATCCTCACCCTCTACCTGCTGGCGACGCTGCCGACCGTCAAGGACGCCGCCTACCTGCTCGTGCCGAGCACGCGGCGCCCCCGGGTGGTCGGGCTGGCGGAGGAGATCATGCGCCGGGTCGGGGGCTACGCCCTGGGGCAGAGCGCCGTTGCGACGATCAACGCGGTGTGCTCCTGGATCATGATGCAGATCATGGGCATCCCCTACCCGGCGGTGCTGGCGGTCCTGGTGGGCCTGCTCGGGCTCATCCCGATGATCGGCGCCACGCTGGGGGCGATCATCGTCGGCCTGGTGGCGCTGACCGTCTCACCGACCACGGTGCTGGTGGTCATCGTCTACTACGTCGTCTACCAGCAGGTCGAGAACTACGTCATCGTCCCCAACATCATGCGGCGGACCGTGTCGGTGCCCGGTGCGGTCACCGTCGTGGCGGTCCTCGTCGGTGGCACGCTCCTCGGCGTGCTGGGAGCGCTCATCGCCATCCCGGTGGCCGCCGGCCTCCTGCTGCTCTACCACGAGGTGCTCGTCCCCCGGCAGCAACGGACCTAGGTGTCCTAGGCGAAGGACCCGCCCGGGCGTCGACGCTCGCGCGCCGCCCAGCAGACGGTGTGCCAGTGCCGCCGGTTGTCGACCTGCTGCATGCCGTCCACCGGCCAGACGACGGTGTGGGCGACGTGCGCCCCGACCTCGTGCTGGCAGCCCGGGCAGCGGTAGTGCCGCCCGGTGTCGCTCGGACCGACCCGTCGGACCGCCCACACCTGCCCGGCCCACGGCACCT
>DATISK010000035.1:0-6384 GCA_035581545.1 Ornithinimicrobium sp.
GGAGATCGGGGAGGAGACGTCCTCGAACATCGGGGTGTAGTCGTAGGCCCCGGCCGCACCGCCCGCGTAGGCGTTGGCCGTGAGGTTGAGCCGGGAGTGGGCCAGGATGTCGCCGGCGGCGGCGATCGTCACCTCGAGGGGCCCGTCGGCGTCCCCGTCGCCCGCCTCGTCGAGGGATGTCGCCGGCGGGGCGACCCCCTCGGACGCGCCGTCCCCGGCAGCGTCCGTGTCGTCCGCGTCGTCCTGCGACCCGTCGTCCTCGGGTGCGGGTGCCGGTGCGGGGACGGCGCTCGAGGTCCCTCCGGCCCCGTCCTCCTCGTCCCCTCCCCCCTCGCCCCCTCCGCAGGCGGCGAGCAGCAGGGCGACGGCGGCTGCGGTGGCGGTCGCGGTGGCGGTGGCGGTGGCGGTGGATGACGTGCGTCGCACGGGGACCCCTCCAGGTAGACGGTGGTCGTCAGACTAGCCCCGCCCCGGCAGGTCCTCCGGGAGCGTCGTCGGCAGGTCGCACGTCGTGCCGTGGCACACGGTCGCGGCCCGACGACCCCCGACCACGGGGGTCTCCGGGTCGCCGTCGACCACGAGCGTGCCCACCGGGGTGTGCCGGGCCGCCGCGCCGAGCGGGTCGGTCGCCGGCCCGCCCCCGTCCGCGCCGATCCCGTCCTGCGCCCCGCCGGTCCCTGCGGGCGAGAGCCGCACGAGCACCGGTCCGGCGAGGAGCTCCTCGGCCGCCACGAGGGCCCAGCCCGCGAAGCGGGGCGCCGAGGCGACCAGGGCGGACATCCCGCCCAGCGCCCGGGCGGCCCGCTCCAGGTGGTCGGCCCGCGCCGCCTGGGCACCGTGCCGGACCAGGGCCAGGGCGAGGGCGCTGAGGCCGCCGGGCTCGGCGTTGTCACCCTCGGGCCGCGGGTCGACCACGAGCCGCTCCGCGTCCCGTCCGGTCGCGGCGAAGGTGCCGTCGGGCCGGCCGAAGAGGTCGACCGCGTCGTCGAGCACCCGTCCTGCCTCCGCCAGCCAGGCGGGGTCGCCCGTGGCCCGGTGCAGCGCCAGCAACCCGTCCGCCAGGTCGCCGTGGTCCTCGGCCACCCCCAGTGCGGCGCCCACCCTGCCGTCCCTGGAGCTGCGCCGCAGCCGTCCGTCGACGACGTGGACGTCCAGGACGAAGCGCGCGCAGCGGGCCGCCACGTCCACCCAGTCGGGCTCGTCCAGGACCCAGCCGGCGTGCGCGAGCGAGGCGATCAGCAGCCCGTTCCAGGCGGTCACCACCTTGTCGTCGCGGCCCGGCTGGGGACGCAGGCTGCGGTGCAGGTCCAGCCGCTCCCGCACCCCGGCCCACCACCGCGGGTCGTCCGGGTCCCGGCGCAGCTGCAGGGTCGAGGTGCCGTGCTCGAAGGTGCCGGCGGCGGTGACACCGAGCAGCTCGGCCGCGCGGCCCCCGTCCTGCTCTCCCAGGACCTGCCGCAGCTGGTCCGGGGTCCACACGTAGGTCGCGCCCTCCACCCCGTCGGTGTCGGCGTCCAGCGAGCTGGCGAAGGCCGCCTGCTCGGTCCACATCTCCCGCAGCAGCCAGTCGACGGTCTCGCGGATCACCCGCTCCGCCCACGGACGGCTGGTCGGGTCGGCCCGGAGCAGGTCGGTGTAGACCCCCAGCAGCAGCGCGTTGTCGTAGAGCATCTTCTCGAAGTGGGGGACCACCCACGCGCGGTCCACGGCATACCGGGCGAAGCCGCCGCCGACCTGGTCGTAGGTGCCCGAGCGGGCCATCGCCTCGCAGGTGGCGCCGACCATCCGCAGCGCCTCCTGGTCCCCGGTGCGCCCGTGGTGGCGCAGCAGGAAGGCCAGCACCATGGACGGCGGGAACTTGGGGGCCCCGCCGAACCCGCCCCACCGCGGGTCGAACTCGCCCGCCAGCATCCGCACCGCCTCCGCCGATCCACCCTCGCCGGGTCCCGTCCCGGGAACCGCGCGGTCCTCGGCACGGCGCAGCGCCGCCACGATCTGGGCACCCCCCTCCAGCACCCGGTCCCGGTCCTCCCCCCAGGCCCGGGCGGCTCCCAGCACCAGCTGGACGAACTGCTCCCGGGGCAGGTAGGTGCCCGCCCAGAAGGGCTCGCCGTCGGGGGTCAGCAGACAGGTCATCGGCCATCCGCCGCGACCGGTCAGGGCCGTCGTGGCGGACATGTAGACCGCGTCCACGTCGGGACGCTCCTCCCGGTCCACCTTCACCGCCACCAGGTGCTCCGCCACCAGCCGACCGACCTCCTCGTCCTCGAACGTCTCGTGGGCCATGACGTGGCACCAGTGGCAGGCGGCGTAACCCACCGACAGCAGCACCGGGACGTCCCGGCGGCGGGCCTCGGCGAACGCCTCCGGCCCCCACTCCCACCAGTCCACCGGGTTGTCGGCGTGCTGGAGCAGGTAGGGGGAGGTGCTGGCGGACAGGCGGTTGGACATGCCCTCCACGGTATGTCGTCAGGGGGTGGTCATGCCGGGGAAGGGGACCCCCTGACCGCCCAGCCTGCGGTCCCAGCCGACCGCCTCCGCGACGACCCGGGCGACCCCGGTCAGCTCGGTGACGTCGCCGGCCACCCGGGTCGCGGTGGTGAGGGCGGCAGGGGCGACGTCGCCCACGAGCCTGCGGGCCAGCGCGCGCCGGTCCTGCGCGTCGCCCAGCGGCTCCGGCAGGTCGTAGCCCAGAGGGGGGACGGGTGCCGCCCGGCCGGCGAGGCTGGTCAGCTGCCGGGTCAGGCCCGCCAGCGGTTCCAGCACGCCCTCGTAGTCCGCGCGCTCCTCACCCCGGGACCGGGCCGCCAGCACCTCGAGCCCGAAGACGGCCGGCCGGAGGGCGGCCAGGAGCGGCACGGCCGCCGCATCCCGGGGTCCGGCCATCGGGGGCCAGTCGACGGGCGCCCCGAGCTCCTGCGCGGCCGCGGCGTGCTGCGCGGCCAGGGAGACCAGCATCGGCAGGTGCGCAGGGGTCGCCGTCGAGGCGTCCCGGACCGCGTCCGAGACGTCCCCGCGCAGCACCTGCCCCAGCTGGTCCGCCGGCGGGCGCGCGGGCCCGCCCGTCCGGTCGCTGTCGTCACCGGTCCCGGTGGTCCGGTCGGCGTCGTCACCGGGGGCCGTCGTGCGCGTGGCGTCGTCGGGCGCGGCGCTGACCACCGGGTCGGACGGCGGTTCGGGCAGCGGCACCCCGCCGAGGCTGACCAGCTGCTCGAGGGTGTCCAGCTGTCCGCCCCACACGGCCGCCAACCGTGACCTGCGGCCCCTGGGCACGTCCACCACGTCGAGCGCGGCCAGGTAGCCGTGCACCCGTTGCCGGGCGGCGAGCAGCAGCGTGGTGTCGGGCGGCCAGGTGGTCGGGTCGTCCGGCTCCACGGTGCTGGTGGGGGAGGAGCTGTCGGGGCGGTCGTCCCCCTCGCAGCCGGCCAGGACGGTCGCCAGGCCCGCCAGGCCGCCGGCGCGCAGCAGGGCACGGCGGGACAGGGTCGGGGGCATGACGGGGCTCATCTCAAGGGGTAGGGTAGACGGTTCCGGACCGGTCGCCCGGCATCGCACGGTGCCCGGGCCCGGCAGACAGCAGAAGATCGCAGGAGGCACCCCGATGGACAGCCGGGCACGCACCGAGTTGCTCACCCAGCAGGTCGCCGAGACGCTGCAGGGCAGTGGGGTGGTCGTCGACGAGGTGGTCGTCCAGCAGGCCGGGCGCCGTCGCCTCGTCCGCGTCTTCGTGGCCCGGGACGTCGACGGCCTCGACCCGGACGACGGCACCTCGACGGTCGAGCCGCTCACCCTGGACGAGATCGCCGAGGCCACCCGGGCCGTGTCCGACACCCTGGACGCCTCCGACGCGATGGGCAACGGTCCCTACACCCTCGAGGTCAGCTCGCCGGGCGTGGACCGTCCCCTGGGCAGCCCCGCCCAGTTCCGGCGCAACGTGGGGCGGCTCCTGACGGTGAGCCGGACGGACGGTGCCCCCGTGACCGGGCGCCTGGTGCGGGTGGACGCCGACGGCGTCCGCCTGGAGGACCTGCGCGCAGGCGACGGGACCTCCGGTCGGGAGCACCCCCAGGACGGGCTCGAGCTCGACTGGCCCACGATCGAGCGGGCCGCCGTGCAGGTGGAGTTCTCGCGCCCCGACGGAAAGGACCACTGATGGACATCGACATGGCCGCGCTGCGGCTGCTGGAGCGGGAGCGGGAGATCCCCATGGACGTCATCGTCCAGGCGATCGAGCAGGCCCTCCTGTCGGCCTACCAGAAGGTCGAGGGACACCATCGCGACGCACGGGTCGAGCTCGACCGCAAGAGCGGGCACGTGACCGTCTGGGCCCGCGAGGCGGCCCCGGTCCTGGAGGACGGGACCAGGGGGGAGCCCGGCCCCGAGTTCGACGACACCCCCGAGGGCTTCGGCCGGGTCGCCGCCGCCACCGCCCGACAGGTCATCACCCAGCGGATGCGTGAGCTCGAGGACGACGCCGTGCTGGGCGACTTCCGGGCCCGGGAGGGTGACATCGTCTCCGGCGTCGTGCAGCAGTCCAACGACCCCCGGTTCGTCCTGGTCGACTTCGGCACCGTCGAGGGCGAGCTGCCGACGGCCGAGCAGGTGCCCGGAGAGAGCTACGAGCACGGTCAGCGGATCCGCTGCTACGTGGTCAGCGCCAAGCGTGGCTACCGGGGTCCGCAGGTCATGCTCTCCAGGACCCACCCCAACCTGGTCCGTCGGCTGTTCGCCCTGGAGGTCCCCGAGGTCGCCGACGGCAGCGTCGAGATCGCGGGTGTCGCCCGGGAGGCCGGTCACCGCACGAAGATCGCGGTGCGCGCGACCGTGCCTGGCGTCAACCCCAAGGGGGCCTGCATCGGCCCCATGGGCCAGCGCGTCCGGGCCGTCATGGCCGAGCTGCAGGGCGAGAAGATCGACATCGTCGACTACAGCGACGACCCCGAGGAGTTCGTGGCCGCGGCCCTGTCCCCGGCACGGGTCCAGTCGGCCCGGATCGTCGACACCCGGACGCGCCAGGTGCGGGTCGTGGTGCCGGACTACCAGCTGTCCCTGGCGATCGGCCGCGAGGGCCAGAACGCCCGCCTCGCCCACCGCCTGACGGGGTGGAAGATCGACATCCGTGCCGACACCGAGGAGCTGGAGGAGCAGGCGGGGCAGGAGGACGCCGTTCCCCCGGGCGTGTAGAGTGGACAGCACTGCCCGTTCCTCGACGTCGTCGTCCACCACGTCTCGCCGCACCCCGGTGCGCACGTGCGTGGGATGCCGCCGCAGGGACGAGCAGTCCGCACTGCTGCGGGTCGTCGCGGTCCATGGACCGGCGGGCACCGACAGGTGGACCGTCGTCCCGGACCAGCGGCGCCGCGCACACGGACGGGGTGCCTGGGTGCATCCCGACCCCGCGTGCGTGCGGATCGCGATCGCGCGTCGTGCTTTCCACCGCGCCCTGCGTCTGACGCAGGCCGGCACGGTGGACACCACGCCCGTGCAGGAGCGGTACGCGCAGCAGACGTGACACGGCCGGGTCAACGGATCCGGCCGCCAGCAAAGGGCGGGCCCACCCGGGCCTGTCATCGAGGAACCGGAAGCGGGTTTGACGCTGATGAGCACCCGATGAGTACTCAGCGATGAGCACCCACCAGCACTAGTCGCGAGCGAGCCCTGCAAGGGTCCGGTCGTGGCGCTACACCAAGGAGACACCACACCGTGGCCAAACTCAGGGTCTACGAGCTCGCCAAGGAGCTCGGGGTCGAGAGCAAGGAGCTGCTCGCCCACCTCAAGCAGCAGGGAGAGTTCGTCCGGTCGGCATCGTCGACCATCGAGCCCCCTGTCGTCCGCAAGATCCGGGAGAACCCGCCCGCGGCGGCCGGCCAGGCCGAGCCCGCCACCGGCGGCGCACCGGCCCGCAAGCCCGGTCCCGGCCCGAAGCCGGGGCCCAAGGCTGCGCCGCAGCCCACCCCGGCCCCCGCGGCCCAGCAGCCCTCCGCCCCGGCGGAGAAGCCTGCTCCGTCCCCTGCGGAGACCCCGCAGAAGCCCGACGTGGCGGCACCGGCAGCACAGACGCGGTCGGAGCGCCCGTCCTCGGGCGCGCGTCCCGGTCCCCGTCCGGCACCCGCCGCCCCCGAGCAGGCTCCGGCCGCCGAGCCGGCCGCGGAGGCCGGTGACGAGCGCCGCGCCGAGCCCGGCGCGACGCCCGGTCCCCGTCCCGCCCGTCCCGGTGTGAAGCCCGGACCGCGACCGGGCAACAACCCCTTCTCCTCCAGCCAGGGCATGGGCCGTGAGCGCCGCGGAGGCGGCGAGCGGGGCGCCGACCGTGGAGGCGAGCGTGGAGCCGACCGCGGCGAGCGCAAGGGCGGCACGCCGCGTCCCGGCAACAACCCGTTCGCC
>DATISK010000036.1:0-5036 GCA_035581545.1 Ornithinimicrobium sp.
AGGTCACCGTCCGGCGGGAAGGTCGAGGGGCGGCCGCCCGCAGCGTGCGGACCGAGGTGGTGCTCCCGCCGCCGTCGCTACGCCGCGGTGGAGCCGGCCGTAGCGAACGCACCCTCGCCCCGTCGGTGACAGCCGAGGTCCTGCCCTTCCGGCCGGAGCGGAGAGCGGGATGACGCCACGTCGGACCGCCGCGCTGTGGGTGCCTGACTGGCCGGTCCTGGCCGCCATGGCCACCGAGGGCGTGCCGGGGGACCAGCCGGCCGCCGTCCATGACGGGCAGCGACTCTCCGCCGTCTCTCCCCCCGCTCGGACGCAGGGGGTGCGGCGGGGGATGCGGCGGCGGCAGGCGCAGCAGGTGTGCCCCGAGCTGCTCCTCCTGCCGGCTGATCGCGGTCGGGACGTGAAGGTCTTCGAGCCGGTCGCCGTCGCCGCGGAGGCCGTCGTCGCCGGGGTGGAGGTGGCCCGCCCCGGGCTGCTGCTGATGCCTGCAGGCGGCGCAGGCCGGTACCACGGCTCGGAAGAACGGTTCGTCGCGCTCCTGCGTGAGCGGGTCGCCGCCGTGGGGTACCGCGCAGGTGTCGGGATCGCGGACGGGCCAGGAGCGGCGGTCCTGGCCGCACGAGCCGGACGTGTGGTCCCGTACGGCCGCAGCGCGGACTTCCTCGCCCCGCTCCCAGCCGTGGACCTGGTGCACGTGCTCGCCGACGACGGCGCAGGCCCAGCCCTGGACCGGCTGCTGGACCTGCTCGGTCGGCTCGGCGTGCACCGGCTGGGTGACCTGGCCGGGATCCCTCGCGCGCACGTCCTCGCGCGCTTCGGTGACCTGGGGGTGTGGGCGCACCGGGTGGCCTCGGGTGAGGACGACCGCCCGACGGCGGTCCGCCGACCGGAGCCGGACGTCGCCGTCGAGCAGGTGCTGGACCCTCCCGTGGACCGGGTCGAGACGGCCGCCTTCGCCGCCCGTCGGCTGGCCGAGGGGCTGCATGCCCTCCTGGTGGCGCAGGGGTCGGGGTGCGGACGGCTGCAGATCTGCGCCCGGACGGAGGACGGCCGGGAGCTGGTCCGGACCTGGCGGACCGACGCCGCTCTCGGCGGCGTCTCGGCGGGGCGGATGACCGACCGGGTGCGCTGGCAGCTGGAGGGGTGGCTCACCGGCACCGCTCGGACACCGGCCGACGACGACGCCCTGGTCCCCGACCCGCTGGTGTGGTTGCGGTTGCAGGCCGAGGAGGTGGTCGCGGCCGGCGCGGAGCAGGGCCGGCTGTGGGGTGGCGCGAGCGGCGCGGACCTGCGGGCGCACCGGGCGCTGCACCGGGTCCAAGGGCTGCTGGGTCCCGAGGCGGTCCTCAGCCCGGACCTGCAGGGCGGTCGTGAGCTCCACGACCAGGTCCACCTCGTGCCGTGGGGCGACCACGTCCCCCCCGAACGTCCGTCCGCCGCACCCTGGCCGGGACGCTTGCCGGCCCCGGCGCCCGCCACCGTGCCTGACCGGCCGACCGCCGTCGTCCTGCTGGGTGGTGACGGCTCGCCGGTGGGGCTCACCGACCGCTTCGAGCTCACCGACGACCCCGCTGCGCTGCGCCGGGGCGGCCGAGGTTCCCAGTCGGTCCCTCAGGTGACCTCTCAGGTGGCCGTCTGGGCCGGTCCGTGGCCGGTGGTCCAGCGGTGGTGGGCCGGCGGCGAGGCGCGGGCGTACCTGCAGGTCGGCCTGGCGGACGGTCGCGCCCACCTGCTCGTCGGGACCGTGCACGGCTGGACGGTGGCTGCGGACTATGACTGACCCCGTCTACGCCGAGCTGCACGCGCACTCGGCCTTCAGCTTCCTCGACGGGGCGAGCCAGCCCGAGGAGCTGGTCGCCGAGGCGAGCCGTCTGGGCCTCTCGGCACTCGCGCTCACCGACCACGACGGGCTGTACGGGGTCGTGCGCTTCGCCCAGGCGGCGCGGGACGCGGGCGTGCAGACCGTCTTCGGGGCGGAGCTGCACCTCCCGCCCGCCGTCGGCGTCCTCGACCCGCCCACGGGCGTGCCCGATCCACGGGCCACCCACCTGCTCGTGCTCGCACGAGGACCCCAGGGGTACGCCGCGCTGTCCCGCGCGATCGCCGAGGGGCACCTCGCCACCGGTGAGAAGGGGGCGGCCGCCTATCGGTTGCCCGAGCTGGCCGAGCGTGCGGCCGGGCAGTGGCTGATCCTCACCGGGTGCCGCAAGGGCGCGGTGCGCCAGGCGCTCGAGGCGCGCGGGAACCCGATGCACGGGGGTGAGCTCGACCTGCCCGCTGCTCGGGGTGAGCTCGACAGGCTCGTCGACCTCTTCGGGCGGGAGAACGTGGCGGTGGAGATCACCGCGACCGGGGACCCCGCGGACGACGAGCGCAACGACGCCCTGGCCGAGATCGCCCGGCAGACCAGGGTGCCGCTGATCGCGACGGGGAACGTCCACTACGCCACCCCGCGGGACGCCGACCTGGCGGCCGCGCTGGCCGCCGTGCGAGCGCGCTCGAGCCTGGAGGACCTGGACGGCTGGTTGCCCGGCGGGGCGGGCCACCACCTGCGCTCGCCCGCCGAGATGCTGCGTCGCCACCACCGCCACCCCCAGGCCGTGCGCACCGCGGCTGCGCTGGCCGCCGAGTGCGCTTTCGACCTGAGCCTGGTGTCGCCCCGGCTCCCGCCGTACCCCGTCCCCGAGGGGCATGACGAGGCGAGCTGGTTGCGTGAGCTCGTCCGGCGCGGGGGCCTGGACCGGTACGGGCCGCCGGAGGACGAGCGGGTCCCCGGGGCCTGGGCACAGCTGGCGCACGAGCTCGACGTCATCGAGTCCCTCGGCTTCCCGGGGTACTTCCTCATCGTCCACGACCTGGTGGACTTCTGTCGCGAGCGGGGCATCCTGTGCCAGGGCCGGGGGTCGGCGGCGAACTCGGCGGTCTGCTACGCCCTCGGGGTCACTGCCGTGGACGCGGTGCGCCACGGGCTGCTCTTCGAACGTTTCCTCGCCCCCGAGCGCGACGGGCCGCCCGACATCGACGTGGACATCGAGTCCCAGCGACGCGAGGAGGTCATCCAGTACGTCTACGAGCGCTTCGGGCGCACCCACGCCGCGCAGGTCGCCAACGTCATCTCCTACCGGCCACGCTCGGCGGTCCGCGACGCTGCCCGGGCGCTGGGCTACGACGTCGGGCAGCAGGACGCCTGGAGCAAGACCATCGAGCGGTGGAGCTCGTTGCGCGGTCCCGAGCGTCCCAGCAACTGGCACCACCTCGAGCGATCCGGTCCGGTGTCGGCATCCGGAGAGCCCTCCGGAGAGCCGTCCGGAGATCGGGCGGGCACGGACGCGCCCGCTCGGGAGGACATGTACGGCAGCGACGACCCGCACGACGTCGTCCCTCGCCGCCGCCCGCCGTCGGCTGCGGAGTCCGGGGAGATCCCCGACCCGGTGATCGACCTCGCCGAGCGCTTCCTACGACTGCCGCGCCACCTGGGCATCCACTCCGGAGGGATGGTGATGTGCGATCGTCCCGTCATCGAGGTCTGCCCGGTGGAGTGGGCCCGGATGCCCGGCCGCACCGTGCTCCAGTGGGACAAGGACGACTGCGCCGACGCCGGGCTGGTGAAGTTCGACCTGCTCGGCCTGGGCATGCTCTCCGCCCTGCGGATCGGGTTCGAGCTCGTCGCGGAGCACCAGGGCGTGGGGCTGGGCCTGCACTCCCTGCCGCAGGAGGACCCGGCCGTCTACGACCTGCTCTGCGCGGCTGACACCGTGGGGGTCTTCCAGGTGGAGTCACGCGCGCAGATGTCTACCCTCCCGCGGCTGCGCCCGCAGCGGTTCTACGACATCGTCGTGGAGGTCGCCCTCATCCGCCCCGGTCCCATCCAGGGGGGGTCGGTCCACCCCTACATCGACCGCGTGCGGGGCCGGGAACCGGTCACCTACCTGCACCCGCTGCTCGAGCGGTCACTGGCCAAGACCAAGGGCGTCCCGCTCTTCCAGGAGCAGCTCATGCAGATGGCGATCGACGTCGCCGGCTTCACCGGGGCAGAGGCCGACCAGCTGCGGCGGGCGATGGGCTCCAAGCGGTCGACGGAGAAGATGGAGGCGCTGCGCGGGCGGCTCATGGCGGGGATGAGCGAGCGCGGAGTCCCCCCGGACGTGCAGGAGCAGATCTACGACAAGCTGCGGGCGTTCGCCGACTTCGGCTTCCCCGAGTCGCACGCCTACTCCTTCGCCTACCTGGTCTACGCCAGCTCCTGGCTCAAGGTGCGCCATCCCGAGGCGTTCTACGCAGGGCTCCTTGCCGCGCAGCCGATGGGCTTCTACTCCCCGCAGTCCCTGGTCGCCGACGCCCGTCGGCACGGCCTCACGGTGCTGCGTCCCGACGTGCAGGCCTCCGGCGTGGTCGCCGGGCTGGAGCAGCTCCCGGGCGGTCCGCGCCGCACGACGGCGGTGCCCGAGCCCCGGGGAGGGCGGCGGCGGGCGGGGGAGGAGATCGGCCCCGGGCTCGTCGCCCTCGATATCGACCCGGCCCTGGCGGTTCGGATGGGGCTCGGCGGGGTCCGGCAGCTGGGGGAGGGCACGGCAGAGCGCCTGGTGGCCGCGCGGGACGCGGCCGGGCCGTTCCGGGATCTGCGCGACCTGGTCCGGCGGGTGGCGTTGCGTACGCCGCAGCTGGAGGCCCTGGCGACGGCAGGAGCGCTCACCGGTCTCGGCGTGGACCGTCGTGCCGGGCTGTGGGCCGCGGGAGCGTTGACCCAGGAGAACCCCGGGACCTTGCCGGGAGTCTCCGTCGGGGTCGAGGCACCCACCCTGCCGGGCATGAGTCCCGTCGAGGAGGCGACGGCCGACGTCTGGGCGACCGGGGTGTCCGTCGACTCCTACCCCACCCAGTACGTGCGCGAAGGGCTGGACGCCGCCGGTGTGCTGCGTGTCGCCCAAGCCCTGGGGCACGAGGAGGGTCGTCGGGTCGCCGTCGGCGGCGTGGTCACCCACCGACAGCGCCCAGGGACCGCGCAGGGCGTGACCTTCCTGTCCCTGGAGGACGAG
>DATISK010000037.1:0-10077 GCA_035581545.1 Ornithinimicrobium sp.
CGACGGCGACGGCGGTGGATGGGTCGTCCCGCGGCGGCCAGGGACCAGCGTGGCCATCCAGCCGGCCGAGATCGCCACGAACATGCACGTGAACTTCAACTACCAGGCGGACCCGAACGGGGTGCTGCGGCCGACCGAGGAGTTCGCGATCACCCAGCTCGTCGAGTTCCGGCTCGGCGGTCTGGACATGGCCGTCTGCCGGATCGCCGGCAGCCCGGGCAACCGCTTCGGCTTCCTGAGGGTCGACACCGTCGATGCCGTGATCGGCGACATGCTCGCCATCATCGGGCACCCTGCCGGGGTCCCCAAGCGGGTCGAGGCCGGTCCGCTCACCGGCGTGTCGGGCGACTACCTCACCTACGACGACATCGACACCCTCGGGGGCAACTCCGGGTCCCCGATCATCAGCGCCCGGACGGGCCGTGTCGTCGGCGTGCACACCAACGGTGGCTGCACCCCGAGCAGCCCGGCCGGCGGCGGCGCCAACAGCGGCGTGGCCATCGGGCGCATCCGGGCCGTCTCCCCGACCGTGCAGTCCCTCCCCACCGATCCGGTGGCGACCCCGCTGGCCCGGGACGTCATGGACACGCCCCTGGCCCGCGATCTGGTCGACACCCCGCTGTCTCGGGATGCCGTGGGGACGTTGAAGGCCCTCGACACCATCCCGACGCCGCTCGCCCGCGACCTGGGCACGCTGCACGTCCGCGACGTCAACACCGGGTGGCGGGACGTGGTCAACACCGGGTGGCGCGACCAGGTCCGGACCCGGTTCGGCGAGAACCTGGTCGACCCCGGTTCGGTCCACGACCCCAGGATCAGTCCCGTGGGGGGACTGCGCCCGTTCGTCCAGGCCGGTGCCTTCCAGCGGATCGACCCCGTGCAGGGTGGTGGCGGCGAGGGGCCCGGCGAGCCAGGTGGAGCCGAGCTGCTGGCCTGGGCCATGGGTGAGCTGGAGGAGGCCATCGCGGTCCAGCGGGAGTCCCTCGAGGCGCTCGAAGGCGTCTGGGCGGTGCTGAACGCCCTGATGGAGGGCGACGCTGGATGATCGGGGTCGTCTCGCACGCAGGCGACCCGCACGCCACGTTCGTCCTGGACCGTCTCCGGACGTCCGGTGCCGACGTGGTGCTGCTCGACACGGGGGATCTGCCCAGCCGGTCGGCCCTGACGACGACGCAGGACCCGACGGCCGGCTGGGGAGGCGTCTGGGAGGGGGCGCACGGTGCGGTCGACCTGTCCGCGCTGCACGCGATGTGGTGGCGACGCCCGCAGCCGTTCACCCTGGACGACCGCGTCACCCGGAGCGAGGACCGGCACTTCGCCCTGGGGGAGACGGCCGCCATGGTCGCTGGCCTGTGGGCGTGCCTGGACGCCCACTGGGTCAACGACCCGATGCGCGACGAGGCGGCCTCGGCCAAGATGCTGCAGCTGAAGGTGGCGGCCGCGTGCGGGCTGACGGTGCCCCGCACCTGCATGACCAACGACCCGGACCGGGCACGCGACTTCCTGCACGCCGTCCGAGGGCGGGCGGTCTTCAAACCCTTCTCCGCCACGCCCAGCACCTGGCGGGAGACCCGCCCCGTGCTCGAGGCGGACACGGCCCTGCTGGGCAACGTCGCCCTCGCGCCGGTCATCTTCCAGGAACGGATCGACGGCGGGGTCGACGTGCGGGTCACCAGCGTGGGCGGGCGGCAGTTCCCCGCGCGGATCGAGGTGAGCGACGCACGCTTCGAGTACGACGTGCGGCTCGACACCGAGGGGGCGCGCATCACCGCCTGCGACCTGCCGCCGGAGGTGGCGGCAGGGCTGGGGCGGCTGATGGACCGGCTCGGGATCGTCTACGGCGCGGCGGACTTCCGCGTCGCCCCCGACGGACGGCTGGTCTTCCTCGAGGTCAATCCCGCCGGGCAGTGGCTCTTCGTCGAGATCGCGACGGGCCAGCCCATCACGGAGGCGCTCGCCGGGCACCTCGTCGCGGCCGACCACGCGGCCCACGACGACGGCGGCCGCCGAGCCGTGCGAGGAGTGCCAGGTCGGTAGGATCGCCGGGCATGACGACCACGTCGCCACGGTCGACCGCGAGGGTCGACCCGGCCACCCTGACGGTCAACGGGTCGTGCGTGCCGCTCGGCGACGTGACTCCGCACACCACGGTCCTGGACTGGTTGCGCCAGCGAGGACTCACGGGCACCAAGGAAGGCTGCGCCGAAGGGGAGTGCGGTGCCTGCGCGGTCCTGCTGGCGCGGCCCGCCACCGACGGCTCCGCGGCGACCGAGTGGGTCGCCCTCAACTCCTGCCTGCTGCCGGTCGCGGCCCTGGACGGCCAGGAGGTCGTCACCGCCGAGGGGCTGGGCACCCCCGACCGGCTGCACCCGGTCCAGCAGGAGCTCGCCGACCGCGGCGGGTCGCAGTGCGGCTACTGCACGCCGGGCTTCGTCTGCTCGATGGCCGCGGAGTTCTACCGGTCCGGCCGCACGGCAGCACCGCCCCTCGGGGTGGCCGACGACGGGCACGGGCCCAACGGCTTCGACCTGGAGGCCCTGTCGGGCAACCTGTGCCGCTGCACCGGCTACCGGCCCATCCGCGACGCCGCCTACGCGCTCGGCCGGCCGCCGGAGGCCGACCCCCTCGCACGGCGGCGGCAGCACCCGCCGCCGGCACCGCCCCATACCCGCCTCGCGGCGCACGGGGCCGAGCTCGTGCGCCCGGCCGGCCTCGCCGAGGCGGTGCAGCTGCTCGCCGAGCACCCGGAGGCGGTCCTCCTGGGCGGCTCCACCGACGTCGGGGTGGACCTCAACCTCCGGGGAGCCCGCCCCTCGTTCCTCGTCGCGGTCGACCGGCTGACCGAGCTGCGCGAGCTGACGGTCTCCGACGACGAGATCCGGATCGGTGCGGCGCTGAGCCTGACCGAGGTCGAGCGCCTGCTCGAGGGACGCGTCCCCCTGCTCTCGGAACTGTTCCCCCGGTTCGGTTCCCGGCTGATCCGCAACGGTGCCACGCTGGGCGGCAACCTCGGCACCGCCTCGCCGGTCGGGGACTGCGCACCCGCGCTCCTCGCGCTCGAGGCCTCCGTGGTGCTGACCGGCACGGACGGGGAGCGGGTGGTGCCGCTGGCCGACTACTTCACCGGCTACCGTCGGAGCCTGCGGACCCCCGGTGAACTGATCCGCGAGATCCGCGTCCCGCAGCCGCTGGCGCGGACCGCAGCCTTCCACAAGATCGCCAAGCGCCGCGTCGACGACATCTCCAGCGTCGCCGTCGCCGTGGCCCTCGACCTTCTCGACGGCACCGTGACGCGGGCGCGGATCGGCCTCGGCGGCGTCGCCGCGACCCCGATCCGGGCGCTGCGCACCGAGGCGGCCCTGGAGGGCACGCGGTGGACGCGCGAGGGCGTCGGGCCGGTCGCCGCCGTGCTCGCCGCCGAGGGCACGCCCCTGTCCGACCACCGGGCCAGCGGGCGCTACCGCAGCGCCATGCTCGGACAGTCGCTGCTCAAGATGCTCGCCGAGCACGGCACCCCGGATCGGGGGGACGCGTGAGCGACCTGTCCCGGCGTCCTGCCGGCGCCGTGGTCGGCCGGGGGGTGCGGCACGAGTCCGCCGCGCTGCACGTCACCGGCCGGGCGCTCTACACCGACGACCTCCACCCGCGGACCAAGGGCGTGCTGCACGCGTGGCCGGTGCAGGCGCCGCACGCGCACGCCCTCGTCACCGCGCTGCGGGTCGACGCGGCCGCCGGTGTGCCCGGCGTGGTGCGCGTCCTCACGGCGCAGGACGTGCCCGGTGTCGCCGACGCGGGCGTCAAGGGCGACGAACCGCTCTTCCCGCAGGAGGTGTGCTTCCACGGGCACGCCGTCTGCTGGGTGCTCGGCGAGACCCCGGAGGCCGCCCGCCGGGGCGCGGACGCCGTCGAGGTCGACTACGAGGCGCTGCCCTCGATCATCACCCTGGCCGAGGCGGTCGAGGCGGAGAGCTTCCAGGGGTCCCAGCCCACGCTCCGCCGCGGCGACGCGGACGCCGGGCTGGAGCGGTCCCGGCACGTCTTCTCCGGAGAGCTCGAGATGGCCGGGCAGGAGCACTTCTACCTCGAGACGCACGCCGCCCTGGCGACGGTCGAGGACGACGGGGGCATCTTCGTGCAGAGCAGCACGCAGCACCCGTCCGAGACGCAGGAGATCGTGGCCCGCGTGCTGGGGCTGGCCAACCACGAGGTCACCGTCCAGTGCCTGCGGATGGGCGGCGGTTTCGGCGGCAAGGAGATGCAGCCGCACGGGTATGCCGCGGTCGCGGCCCTGGGTGCCACGCTCACCGGGCGCCCGGTCCGCCTGCGACTCACCCGCACCCAGGACCTGACCATGACCGGCAAACGGCACGGGTTCCATGCGCGGTGGCGGGTCGGCTTCGACGACGACGGCCGGCTGCAGGCCCTCGAGGCGACCCTGACCTCCGACGGCGGCTGGAGCCTCGACCTGTCCGAGCCTGTGCTGGCCCGGGCCCTGTGCCACGTCGACAACAACTACTGGATCCCCGACATCAGGGTCACCGGACGGATCGCGCGCACGCACAAGACGTCGCAGACCGCCTTCCGCGGTTTCGGCGGGCCGCAGGGGATGCTCGTCATCGAGGACATCCTGGGGCGCTGCGCACCCCTGCTGGGGATCGAGCCCCACGAGCTGCGTCGACGCAACTTCTACCAGGACGGGCAGCGCACGCCGTACGGCCAGGTGATCACCCAGGCCGGTCGCATCCACCGCGCCTGGGAGCAGGTCACCGAGGAGGGACAGCTCGAGCGGCGCCGCGCCGGGATCGCCGCGTTCAACGCCGCCCACGAGCACCGCAAGCGGGCCGTGGCCGTGACGCCGGTGAAGTTCGGGATCTCCTTCAACCTCACCGCCTTCAACCAGGCCGGGGCGCTCGTGCACGTCTACAAGGACGGGTCCGTCCTGGTCAACCACGGTGGCACCGAGATGGGGCAGGGCCTGCACACGAAGATGCTGCAGGTCGCGGCCACCGCGCTCGGCGTCCCCCTGGGCACCGTCCGGCTCGCACCCACCCGCACCGACAAGGTCCCCAACACCTCCGCGACGGCAGCGTCGTCGGGGGCCGACCTCAACGGTGGTGCCGTCAAGGCCGCCTGCGAGCAGATCCGCGAGCGGCTGGCCGTGGTGGCCGCCCAGCGGCTGGGGGTGCCGGCCCCGGACGTGCGCTTCGACGACGGAGTCGTCTCCGGGCTCGGCAGCGACCGGACGCTGCCCTGGGCGGACCTGGTCCGCTCGGCCTACTTCGCGCGCACCCAGCTCTTCGCGGCCGGCTACCACCGGACCGAGGGCCTGCACTGGAACTCCGCCCTCATGCAGGGCAGCCCGTTCAAGTACTTCGCGCACGGCGTCGCGGCCACCGAGGTGGAGGTGGACGGGTTCACCGGGGCCTACCGCACCCTGCGCGTGGACATCGTCCACGACGTCGGCGACAGCCTCTCGCCGCTCGTGGACGTCGGCCAGATCGAGGGCGCCTACGTCCAGGGCGCCGGGTGGCTGACCCTGGAGGACCTGCGCTGGGACACCGGCGACGGGGAGGCCCGGGGCCGGCTGGCGACCGCCTCCGCCAGCACCTACAAGCTGCCGAGCCTCGCGGAGATGCCCCCCGTCCTCAACGTCGCGCTGCTCGGGCGCTCCCACGAGGAGGGGACGGTCTACGGGTCCAAGGCGGTCGGCGAGCCGCCGCTCATGCTCGCCATCTCGGTCCGCGAGGCGCTGCGGCAGGCCTGCGCCGCCTTCGGCGCCGAGGGCACCAGCGTCGACCTGGCCAGCCCGGCGACGCCCGAGGCGGTGTTCTGGGCCCTGCAGGAGGCCCGGGCCGGGCACGAGGACGGCGACGTCGAGGCGGGGGAGGGTCCCCGGCCGCCGCAGGCCGATCCGGCCGCGCCGGAGCGTCGCCCGGAGTCCGAGACCGCCGTGCAGCAGCTCTCGGAGGCCTGAGCCGTGCGCTGGCTGCAGGCCGTGGAGCACCTGCGCTCCGGCAGGCTGCCCGGCGTGCTGGTGACGCTGACGTCGGTGCGGGGGCACGCCCCGCGCGCGGCGGGCGCGAAGATGGTCGTGGGGGCGCGGCAGACGTGGGACACGGTCGGCGGGGGCAACCTGGAGGCGGTCGCGGTCGAGCGCGCCCGTGCGATGCTCGCGCAGGGCCGCACCCTCCCGGAGACGTTCACGGCATCGCTGTCCGAGCGGGCTCCCTCCCGGCACGGTGTGCAGTGCTGCGGCGGTGAGGTGGGCGTGCTCCTGGAACCCCTCCCGGTCACGCCCGTCGTCGCGATCTTCGGGATGGGGCACGTCGGCCACGAGCTGGCCCGCATCCTGGCCCGGCAGGACCTGGACCTGCACCTGGTCGACACCCGGCCCGAGCAGCTGAGCGCACAGATGCTCGCCCCGCTGGCCGACGCCGACGCCCGCGTGCACGCGCACCCGGTCCCGGTGCTGCCCGAGCTGGTCCTCGGTGAGCTGCCGGCCGGCACGCACGTGCTGGTCATGACGCACGACCACGCCGAGGACGCGGCCATCCTGGACGCCGCCCTGCGCACCGGGGGGCTGGGCCCGGTCGGCCTCATCGGCTCCAGCGCCAAGTGGGCGCGGCTGCGGCACCGGCTGCTCACCGTTGGCGGCCTGGGCGAGGAGGAGGTCGCCAGGGTCACGACCCCGATCGGCCTGCCGCAGCTGAGGGGTGGCGACCCCGCGACGATCGCGGTGAGCGTGGCCGCCGACCTGCTCCTGCGGCTCGTCGGGCCCGCGCCGGCGGTGGCGGTGGAGGCGCCGGCGGTGGTGCCGGGGGAGGCGGGGGAGGCGGGGGAGTCGGGCGCCGCCACCGCCGGTCCCCCGTGAGCACCGGCCGCGGCCGGTGCACGCAGGCCGCGCTGGACGCGATCCGGGAGGCACCCTCCCTGCTGGCCGGGATCGGGCTGGTCGACGCCCTGACCCACGCCGTCCACCAGGACGGCGACGCCGCCCGTCCGCTCCTGCGGGCGGCCATCTGCGACCCGGGGGACCAGCTCGTCGCGATCGCCGCCGTGCACGCGGCGGCCGCCGGCGGAGAGCCGCTGGCGTCGGCGCTGGTGACGCCCCTGCTGCGTTCGCCCGTCCCGTTCCTGCGTGAGCACGCCGCCTGGTCCCTGCGCACGAGCCCGGTGCTCCCGGACGCCGTCGCGCCCCTGACCGCCATCGTCGAGGCAGGCGGCTTCGCGGGCGTGCTGGCCGGCGTGACCCTGGAGGCGTGGGGACCGGACGACCCGCCGCGGCACCAGGACGGCCCACGCCCGGGTGCCCCTGCGCGCCGCGACGACGGCCTCACGGTCGCCCAGCTCTTCCTCCACGCCGACATCGACGGCAGCCTCCTGCACGCCGGGAAGGGGGACACCGGCGGCATCGCGACCCTGCTCGTGCACCTCGGCGACGCCCTCCTCACCGACCCCCGGGTGGCGCGCGTGCTCACGCTGTCGCGCAGCCACGGGGAGTGCCGTGCCCCGGACGACCCGCTCGCCCCGGGGCACCACTACGTCGGCGTCCCCCTGCCGGGGCCCGTGCGTCCCGCAGCGGACACCTGGCACCTGCACGGCGCCGTCCGCCGTGGGGTGCGCCTCGCGCTGCGCGCCGCCGCCCCCGTCGACGTCCTGCACCTGCGGATGGCCGACGTCGGGTCGTGGGCCGCCGCCGAGGTGGCGCGCGAGCTCGGCATCCCGACGGTGCTCACGCTCGCCCCCGACCCGCACGCACTCATCGCCGCCCGGGAGGCCGGGGGCAGCCTCACCCGGGCCACGTTCGGCTCCGCCGACCACCGGGAGCACCTCCTCTTCCGGATCAGGCTCCTGCGCGACCTGGCCGACCAGGCGGAGCGCCTCGTGGTCTTCCCGCGCCCGGACCTGGACCGCGACCTGCGGGACCTGCTGCACCTCGACCCCACCGCCCGCCCCGTCACGGTGGTGCCCGAGGGCATCGACCTGGCGCCCCTCGACCGCGCCGCCGCCGACCTGGCCGCCCCCGACGGCGCCCGGCCCCGCGCCTCCCGGGACGCCCTGTCCGCGCTCGACTCGCTGCTCGCGACCCTCCCGCCCGGGCGGCGCGGGCTGCCGGTGGCCATCACGGTCGGACGGCTGCACCGGGTGAAGGGTATGGCGACGCTCGTGCGGGCGTGGGCCTCCGACGCGGCGTGCGCGGACCGCTGCAACCTGCTCGTCGTGGGCGGCGACCTGACGCGTCCCACCGACGAGGAGGCCGAGGAGCTCCGTCTGATCGGGGCGAGCGTCCCGTCGCAGGAGGCCGCGTCCCGGGGGTTGCTGCTGGCAGGCCACCGCCCCACCGGGACGGTGGCCCTCTGGCTGGCGGCGGTCAGGCAGGGACGGCCCGGCCTCAGTGCCCCGGGCGGGGTCTACGTCTCGGCCAGCCTCAAGGAGGAGTTCGGCATCGCCATCCTCGAGGCGATGGCGTCCGGCCTCGTCGTGGTCGCGCCCCGCGAGGGTGGACCGGCGACCTACGTCGAGCAGGGGTCGACGGGCCTCCTCGTCGACACCTCGTCCCCCGGAGCCCTGGCCGCTGCGGTGGGGTCCGCCCTGGAGCTGGCCGCGGCCCCGGACGCCGCCGCGCGGGCCGACCGGGCCCGGGCCCTCGTCGCCGAGCGGTTCGGCGTCGCCACGATGGCCTCCTCGCTCGCCGCCCTCTACTCGGAGGTCCGATGACCCTGCTCGTGATCAGCCCCGACTACGCCTCCCACCTCCTGCCGCTCGCCACGCTGGGCACCGCCTGGGCGGACGCCGGTGAACGGGTCGTGGTCGCCACCGGCACGGCGACGGAGGCCCTCGTGCGCGGGTTCGGGTACGAGCGCGAGCACCTGCAGCTCGGCCGCGGCTCCAACCCGGGCGTCATCCGCGCGGAGGAGCAGCCCAGCGGCGAGGACGACGCCCTGCGCGGCTTCTTCGAGGCCACCCGGCGTGGCGCGGTCGAGACCCTCGCCTTCCAGGCGGCCGCCCGCGGTGACGACCTGCTGTGGGACCCCCTCGCCGTGGCCCGGGAGGTGCAGCGTGTGGTCGGGCGGGTGGACCCCGACCACGTCCTCGTCGACCACCTGGCCTTCAGCGCGCGGCTCGCCCTGACCGCCGCCGGCGTCCGCCACGGCGACGTGGTCCTCGGGCACCCGACCGCGCTGACCGTGGGGCAGGAGGTCTACGGCGACCCGCCCGCCTGGCCGCGACGTCTGCAGCCGGACCCCTCCGCCCTCGCGGACCTGCGCCGGGCGTGCGAGCGCGTGCGCGACAGGTTCACCGCCCGCTGGAACGCGGTGCTGGCCTCCCTCGACCCGGGTGCGCCCGCCACCGAGGACGCCTTCGCCGAGACCGGGGACGTGCTCCTGCTGAACTATCCCCGGGAGCTGCACCCGTCCGGGCGCACCGCGCTGCTGGGGCCGCACGCCTTCCTCGGCTCGGCGGTCCGCACCGAGGCCCCCGACGCCGAGGTGGACGCCTGGCTGGCCCGGGGTGGCCCGCCGGTCGTCTACGTGAGTCTCGGCAGCTTCCTCTCGGTGCGCTCCGACGTGCTGGCCAGGGTGGCCGCGGCGCTCCGGGGGCTGGAGGTCCGTGTCGCCCTGGCCAGCGGCTCCACGCCCCGCGAGGCGCTGGGTCCGGTCCCGGGGACCTGGCTCGTCCGCCCGGTGCTGCCCCAGGTCACCCTGCTGGGCCACGCCGTGCTGGCGGTGTCGCACGGGGGCAACAACACCGTCACCGAGGCGCTGTCCGCCGGTGTCCCCCTGCTGCTCGTGCCGCTGTCGACCGACCAGTTCTCCGGGGCCGCCGCGGTGGAGGACGCCGGGCTGGGCGAGGCCCTCGACCCCAACTCGGCCACCCCGGAGGAGCTGCGGGCCGCGGCCGTCCGGCTCCTCGACCTCCCCCCGGACGCCGCCGCACGGCTCGCCCGGCTGTCCGCGGAGCTGACCGCCACCCCGGGTGCCGTGCGGGCCCGCGCCGCCCTGTCGGCAGGGGTGCGGTGACCCCGCACCGCCCGCTCAACGGTGGCGGTTCCAGGCCTGCAGCACCGGGTCCTCG
>DATISK010000038.1:0-3572 GCA_035581545.1 Ornithinimicrobium sp.
CTGGTCGACGAGGTCACGCAGCCACGGACCGTCCTGATCGCCTTCCCCGTCCTCAGGACCTGCCGCCAGCACCAGTGCCGCGGCGCGGCCCGCCAGCTCGTTCCACCCCGAGCTGATCGCCCGGCGGGCGACATTGCGCCATACCCCCGTCGGCACCGTGGCGGCCTTCAGGGGGGTGAGCCGGACGACCATAGCCTCGAGGTCATCGAACATCCGGTTGCTCGTCAGGGTCCTGACCAACCCCGACAGCTCTCCGGGGTCCGCCAGGGCCCGCTGCACGGTCTCCTCGGAGATCTGTCCGTCCGCCAGCTCCCCCCTCAGCCGGACCTGCGCCAGGGCCTCGTCGACCGGGGTCAGGTCCAGGCCGGGCTGGCTGCGGGCGGCCCGGTCGCGCCAGGCCTTCACCGCGGGCAGTCGGGAGGGGTCGAGCTGGGCCAGCACCGGCACGCTCTGCCGGACCGCGCCGGCCCGGACGGGCGTCAGGCCGAGGAGGTGGTCCTCCGCCATCTGCACGGCGTCCTCGTCGCCGACGGCCACCGCCGCCTTGCGCAGTCGCAGCACGTCGCCGATGCCGGCATACCCCTCCTCCACCGCGCGACGGTCGAGCTCGACCACCCGGGCGTGCTGCTTGGCCCGCGCGGCCGCCTGGGCCGCGGTGCGCCACACCCGAGGTGGTGCCTGCGGGCCCAGGTCCTGCTCGAGGGCCGCCAGCGCACCGGCGGGGTCGGACTTCATCCGCGACCGCGCCGACTCCACCCGCCCGTCCCACCCGAGGCGGCGCACGGGTGCGGGGCCCCGACCGGGCGGAAGCAGCCTGGCCAGGGGCAGCAGACGGTCGCGGGTATGACGCGCGGCACGGCGGGCGCGGTTCATGGATCGACTCCTCGGGGAACGGGGCTGTGCTGGATGAGGGAGGTGACGGTGTCCCCCCAGGTGCGCCGTCGACGCTCGGGGAGTGCGTCGCCGGACATCGCGACGGGGGACGACCGGGCCAGGGAGCGCACGGCGGCCGGGACGCCCGGTGGGTCGACGCAGAGCACCGGTCCTGCCCCGGGGCCGGCCCGGAGACCGCCGAACGACGAGGTGGCCTCCGACGGGAGCACGCAGGGGGTCCCGGCGACGAGGGCCTCGAGGGCCGCGACCTCGGCCGCCTCGTCCCACACGCCCTGATAGACGAAGACGTCGAGGTGGTTGAGGAACTCACGGGTCGTCATCCCGGTGCCCCTGAACGAGCACCAGGACGGTGGTGGCATCGACCGTCCCAGGACGCGGGTGGGGGTCGCCGCCCCGTGGAGCAGATGCACCTCCAGGTCGTCCGGGTAGGCGGCGGCCAGCTCCTTCCGGGCGCGTGGCCAGCGCACCCGCCGGTCGGGCAGGTGGTGACCGACCACGGGCGGACCCGCGGGTCGCCGCTCCGGGCGGCGGCGACCGTCCCCCACCTGGAGGGTGGACGGGTCGATCACCACGCCCAGGTCGGCGGGGACCACCCGCTCCGGGGGCAGCGCGACGCCGGCCGTGGCGACCGCCGCCGGAGCGCCCCAGCGGGGCACCTGCGCGAAGAGCTCGACGCAGCGGGCGTCGACGGCCGGCACCGTCCACCCCTGCACCGTGTCCGGGGGGCCATGCGTCGCCGACGGAGGCCCGTCCGCGACGACCAGCACCCCGTCGGGCCGCATCCGGACGTCGTCGTCGAGGTGCAGCAGGGCCGCCGGATCGGTGACCACGAGCAGCCGGGCCAGGTCGGGCTCGGCCGGGTGGGTCAGCTCGACCTGCCCCGTCGCCACCGCGCCGGCGACGGCGGGGAGGAGGTCCGCGCGACGGGTCGTCAGCGGGTCGGGGACCTCGGCGTGCGCCACGGCCGCGTGCAGGGTGGCGGAGAGTGCCTGGGCCACGCCCAGGGTCCTGGTCGCGCGCGGTTGCTCGGCCCGCAGGTCGCCCAGGACCACCACGTCGAACGAGCGCGGCGCCACCGGTGGACGGTCCGGGGCCCACGACGGGTCCGGCAGGGGGAAGGGCCGGTGAGGAGCCGGGAGCCGGGGTGCGGCCCGGCCGGCCGCGATCCGCGCGTGCCACTCCAGGTAGAGGTCCCGGTAGGCCAGCCGGGTCCACCGCGTCCAGCCGGGGACCGCGTCGGTGCGCGACAACGAGTCCGTCCGCAGCTGGGTGATGGCGAGCGGGGCCGGCCGGCGCAGGTCTCGGTGACTGCCCGGACGGACCGCCTGCAGGCGCAGGGGGAGCTCCATGTCCGCCGACTTGCGGGTGGCGTCGAAACCTCCGAGGAGACGGGTCACCTCGCTGCGTTCGAAGAGCAACGACGACGCGTTGAGGCGCTCGGGCGGGTATCCGGGGTAGGTCATGGTCAGGTCGGGGAAGGCCCGCAGCGTCCACGTCCGGCAGGACAGCCGCCGCGGATCCTGCAGCAGTGCCTCCACCTGCACCTGCACCCGTTGCGGGTGCGTCCAGTCGTCGCTGTCCTGGAACGTCATCCACCGGCCCCGGGCCGTCGCCAGCGCGAGGTTGCGCGCCTCGTAGGTGCCGCCGTTGCGGGGTGCGCGGACCAGCCGGACCCTGGTGTCCAGCGCGTCCACCTCCGCCAGGAGCGCCTCGGACCCGGGCGGGGAGGCGTCGTCCACGACGAGGAGCTCGAGGTTGCGCCAGCTCTGCGCCAGCACCGACCGGGCGGCGGTGAGGATGTCGCGCTCGGGCCGGTAGGCCGACATGACGACCGTGACGAGCTCCCCGTCGACCTTCTCGACGGTGGCGTCGCAGGTCAGCCGCTGGTAGGGCGTCCCGGTGCTCCCGGGCTCCAGCCGCACCGGCTCCAGGTCGTCCTGCCGGTGCACCTCGTTGAGGAGCGCCAGCCACTCCTCCTCCTGCTCCGGCGTCGCGACCCGGTCGGGGTCCGCCCGCCAGGGGTTGGCGAGGTCCGTCCGCAGGGCCCACCGGTCGATGTCGGCGATGCCCACCTCCTCGTCGGTCAGCAGCTCCTGCAGCTCCTCGTCCCGTCCCAGCCGCAGGAGCAGCTGCGCCCAGGCGGTCGCGGCCCGGGGGGACAGGGAGGCAGCCGGACGCCCCGCCAGGGACGCCTCCATCAGCAGTGCCCCCCGCTCCCAGGCGTCCGGGCGTGGGCCGAGGGCCACCACCCGCGCGAGGACGGGGCCCCACGTCGGGTCGAGCTGCCCGTCCGGGAGGTCGTCACCGAGGAGGCTCTCGGCGCCCGTCCGACCGGCCGACGCGGCACGGGCGAGCACCTCCAGGGCCAGGGGGCTGCGGGTGCGCAGGGCGAACCGCTCGTAGGCCTCCGCCACCTCGTCCGGGAGACCGCGGACGACCGCGGGAGGCGGCACCGGCGCGACCTGCTGCGGGCTCACCGGTCGGGGTCGGGCGTCGGCTCGGCCCGCGCGGCGGAGCCGGCCACCGCGTCCAGGAGCTCGACCCGGGTGCGCTCGTTCACGGCCAGGAGCCGGGCGCCCAGGCCGTCGACCCTGGTGGCCAGGTCGCGCAGGTCCTCGGTGGTCGGTCCCTGACCGGCCGTCGTCGCCGACTGGGCCGCCGGGCTCCGGACAGGTGGG
>DATISK010000039.1:0-2036 GCA_035581545.1 Ornithinimicrobium sp.
GGACGTGCTGCTCGACGACCTGGTGCGCTTCTTCGACAACCCCGCCAAGGCCTTCCTGCGCTCCCGGATCGGCCTCTACCTGCCGGAGGTGCCCGAGCAGCGGGGCGAGGGCATCCCGGTGGAGCTGGACGGCCTGCAGCGATGGGTCATCGGCGAGCGGATGCTCACCGCAGTCCTGGCGGGACGCGACCCCGCGGCCACCTGCGAGGCCGAGCTCTGGCGCGGAGAGCTGCCCCCCGACGCGCTGGGCCACCGCACGATGGAGCAGCTGACCGGCCAGGTGCAGGAGCTGTGCCAGGCGACCTGGCGGGCCGTGGGCACGGGCGGCTGGGGAGAGGCGCTGGAGCGGGACAGCCTGGACGTGGACATCGCCCTGCCCCTGCCCGGCGGCAGGCGGCTCGTCGGCACCCTCTCCGGGCTGGTCGGGGGGTCGGCCCTGTCGGTGAGCTTCTCCTCGGTCAAGGCCAAGCACCGCCTGCACTCCTGGATCTCCTCGCTGGTCCTGGCGGCCGCCGGGCAGGAGCAGGCGCGCAGCCACCACCTGGGGCGCTACAGCTTCGGCAGGGACAAGGGCGTGGCCCGGGTCAGCCACGGACCGCACGAGCAGCAGCGGGCCGTCGAGCTGCTCGGCCAGCTGGTCGACCTGCGCGACCGGGGCCTGGACGCGGTGCTGCCGCTGCCGGTGGAGACCAGCCGCGCGTGGGCCGAGCAGTTCCTCAAGAACCGCAGCGTGCACGCCGCGGACCAGCGGGCCGCCCAGCGCGGCTGGGAGACCCAGCAGGGAGGCTGGGGCATCCGGCAGGAGCAGGACGACACGTCCTGGGACCGGGTGCTCGGCGGCTCCCTGCCCCTGCAGGCGGTCCTCGGGACGCCGCTGGAGGACGAGCGGTGGTTCCCCGACGTCCCGCACCGGCTGGGCCAGCTCTCGCTGCGCCTGTGGGAGCCGGTGCTGACCGGCCACGAGACGCTGGAGAGGGGCTGAGCCGTGGACCACTTCGAGATCACCGACCCGCTGCCGAGCGGCACCGTCCTGCTCGAGGCGAGCGCCGGGACCGGCAAGACGTGGACGATCGCCGCGCTGGTGGCCCGGTTCGTCGCCGAGGGGGAGGCGGACCTGCGCGACATGCTCGTGGTCACCTTCAGCCGGGCGGCCAGCCAGGAGCTGCGCGCCCGGGTGCGCGAGCAGCTGGTGCTCGTCGAGCGGTGCCTGCGCGAACGGACCTGCCCGGAGGGTGACGCCCTCGTGGCGCACCTGCTGGCCACCGACGAGGAGACCCTCGTGCAGCAGCACCGACGGGTCCGGGCCGCGCTGACCGACTTCGACGCCGCCACCATCGCCACCGTCCACCAGTTCTGCCAGGAGGTGCTGCGCAGCCTGGGCGTGGCGGGGACGACCGACGCCTCGGCGACGCTCGTCGAGGACCTCGACGACCTCCTCGTGGACGTGGTCGACGACCTCTACCTGCGCGGGTTCCGCAACGACCGGCAGGCGGTCTTCACCCGCTCCGAGGCGCTGGCCATCGCCCGCACCGCCGTCGACGACATCCACGCCGACCTGCGCCCGGAGGCCGCCGAGCCGGGCACCGTGCCGGCCCGCCGGGCCGGGTTCGCGCGCGCGGTGCGCGCCGAGTTCGACCTGCGCAAGCGGCGCCTGCAGGTGATGCACTACAACGACCTGCTCACCCAGCTGGCGGACGCCCTGGAGGATCCGGGGTCGCTCGCCCGCGACCGGATGCGGCAGCGCTGGCAGGTCGTGCTCGTCGACGAGTTCCAGGACACCGACCCCGTCCAGTGGCAGGTGCTCGACCGGGCCTTCACCGGCCACTGCCGGGCGATGGTGCTGATCGGCGACCCCAAGCAGGCGATCTACGGCTTCCGGGGCGGCGACATCGCCACCTACCTCACCGCCGCGGAGGCGGCGGGCGTCCGCAGGACGCTGCCGCGCAACTACCGCTCCGACCCCGGCGTGGTGCGCGCGCTGGGCGCGCTGCTCCAGGGCGCCCAGCTGGGCGACCCGCAGATCGTGGTCCGCCCGA
>DATISK010000040.1:0-3214 GCA_035581545.1 Ornithinimicrobium sp.
CGATGTCCTCGCTGGTGAGGCCCCGTTCGTCCCGGACAGGACCGGACCTGCTGGCAGCTGGCCCGAGGTCCGCCGCGATGACGACGAGCGGGGTGTCGCCGAGGGATCCCTGACCGCCGACCTGGACCGTCGTCTCCTCCCAGGCAGCCCGTTCGGCGACCGTGGTCCGCAGACTGTGTGGCTGGGCCACCACGGCGCTCCACTGGTCCAGCAGGTCCGGCGGCAGCCTCCGTGGGCGGACGCCGGCGCGTCGTCCGGGGTGAGCTCGCCGGCCTGCACCTGAGCTGCCGCAGATGCTGGCCCCCGGAGCCGGCTCAGGAGGAGAGGTTCCGCCGGGCGTGCCGACGGTGCCGGTCCTGCCGGCGCTCGAGCAGGCGCAGCACCTGCCCCCGCACGCCCCCGACCACGCCCGGGTGCACGTGCGCGACCGCGGGCTCGTGCTCCGAGCCGACGGGCGGGACGTCCAGCTCGAGGTCGGCGACCGTGGTGAGCCTCGGGTGGTCGTCCTGTCCCCCCAGCACGCGACCCGCCACCCAGGCCGCCCGCAGGTGGCCGTCGTCGATCTCCAGCAGCGCGAGGTTGTTGTCGAACCAGGGTCCCGCCACTCCGTGCCAGCGCCACCGTGGGTCCGGAACCTTCGCCGAGCGGGCCAGGAAACGGCCCAGGGGTCGGGCGGCGTGCGACATACCGCTGACCAGGGCCCGCAGCGCCCGGGGGAGCGGGTTGCGGATGGGTGAGCAGACCAGCTGCAGGATCCTCGAGCCGGTCTGCCGTTCCACCTCGGTGACGTAGGAGTGGTGCACGTCGCCGGAGAGGAAGAGGACCGAGGACGGCGCGGCTCCCCGGTGCCCGTCGGCGACCTCGTCCACCATGGTGGCGACCCGGTCGAAGGAGTCGCTGAAGGCACCCCAGTGCTCCAGGTCCAGACCCTGGCGGAGGCGTTCTCCCGGTCCGGTCAACCGCCGTCCCCACCGGCCGTCGACCAGCGCCTCGTTCCACGACTCGAGGTGGTGCAGACCCCTCGGCAGGAGGAACGGCAGGGAGGTGGCCACGATCAGGTGCTCGTGCCCACCCTTGAGCTGCTCGTCCAGCCAGGACATCTCGGTCTCGTCCAGCACGGACCGGCTTCCCGGGGTCAGGTCGCGGGCGGCGCGGGAGTCGACCACCACCAGGTGCGACCCGCCCAGGGGATGGGTGTAGCTCCACCTGTAGGCCGTGGGGCGGGCGTCGACGTCCGCGGCGAAGGCGTCCACCGCGTCCGTGAGGTCCACCTCACGCCCGGGGCTCTCCCTCTCCCGACGGTCCAGCTCCTCCCACAGGGGGTCGCGGGCACGCGCCGCCGGGGAGAGGTTGCCGAGGTGCTGGTAGACCCAGTAGGAGCCGAGGGCCGCCACGATGCGGCCGTGCCACCACGAGGTCGCCTCCATCTGCTCGCGCCACCGGGTCGAGGTGTTCCAGTCGTCCCGGACGTCGTGGTCGTCGAAGATCATCAGGGAGGGCAGCCAGGACAGCAGCCAGCGCAGTGCCGGCTCCCCCCAGGCCAGGCCGTACAGGTGGGCGTACTCCTTGAAGTCGGCCAGCTCCGGACCCGGCTCCTCGTCCAGGTCCCGCCGCGCGGCGATGAAGTCGCGCATGGCCGCGCTGGTCGAGTCCGCATACACCTGGTCGCCGAGCAGCAGCAGCAGGTCGGGCAGCTCACCGAGCGGGCCGGACCCGCCGTCGGCGACGTCGAGGGCGAGGGTGCGCAGCGCGTCCACCCCGTGGCTGAGGTGGTGGAGGGCGTCGTGGGGCACGCTCGTGCGGCAGGACCCGAACGCCAGACGCACCGGTCCCTGCCCCGACGTCGTGGTGAGCGTGCTGGACGGGAAACGGGAGTCCGGCGACGGCCAGCAGACCTCGTCGTCCACGAGCACCTGGTATGCCGTGCGCCACCCCGGGAGCAGCTCCTGCACCTCGACCAGGGCGTAGTGGTGTCCGTGGACGGCGAAGGTGGACCGGGACCAGTCGGTGCGACCGTCAGGGTGCTCGGCCAGACGCACCGTGATCCTGACGGCCCGGTCCGTCTCCACCCAGACCGCTGCGGACCGGTCGTCGACGTGCCGCAGGAGCGGTCCGAGGACGAGGGGCTCAGCCATGGCCCCCATTGTGCCCGCCGGCCCGGTGGTCGGGGCCGCCTCCTCCTCCCGTCAGGTCTCGCCCCCGGGTCGACCGGCGGGCGAGAGCGCGATCTCACGCCCCAGCCGGGCGGCGAAGGCCTGGGCCCGGTCGGTCGCGTCCCTGAGCTCGCTGATGCGCTCCTGCACGCCGGCCCGCGCGTCGTCCAGGACGCCACGGGCCCGTTCGCGCTCCTCGGGGGTCGCCCCGGCGTCGGACACCGTGTCCAGCGCCCTCAGCAGACCGCCGATCTCCTCGATGGAGAAGCCGAGCGGCTTCATCGGCTTGATGAGGAGGAGCCGGTCGATGCCGTCCTCGTCGTAGAGCCGGAACCCGCCCTCGGTGCGGCCCGCCGGGGTGACCAGCCCCATCTCCTCGTAGTAGCGGACCGTCCGGTGCGACAGCCCGGTCCGCTCCACGACCTCGCCGATGTGCACCATGCCCTCCTGCGCCCCGGTCACGGCCGGTCCCCGTCGTCGACGCCGAAGAGGGGCAGCAGGCTCCCCTCCGGCAGGTCGGCCGCGATGGTGCCCATCCGCCAGCGGTCCGAGAACAGCGCCACCAGGGTGCCGTCGGTGCGCTCGAGCACCTCGGCCCCGTGCTTGGCGTCGATCGTCCGCACGGCCTCGCGGCGCGTCCGGCGCGCCTCCGCGTAGCCGAGCGGCTCCAGCACGGTCTGGGCACCGAACTCGTGCTCCAGGCGGTGGGTGGCGACCTCGAACTGCATCGGGCCGACGGCCGCGAGCACGGGGGACTGGGCCCCACGACGGTCGGAGACGAGCACCTGGACGACCCCCTCCTGGTCGAGCATCTGGATCCCGCGGCGGAACTGCTTGGAGCGGCCGGTGTCCCGGGCCCGGACCACGGCGAAGTGCTCCGGGGCGAACCGGGGCAGCGGCGGGAAGGTCACCGGGGCCTCGGCGTAGAGGGTGTCGCCCACGTGCAGGGACTGGGCGTTGACCAGGCCGACCACGTCGCCGGGGAAGGCCTCGTCGATCGTCTCGCGCTCCCGGCCGAAGACGGACTGGGCGTACTTGGTCTGGAACGGCCGGCCGGTGCC
>DATISK010000041.1:0-6226 GCA_035581545.1 Ornithinimicrobium sp.
GTTCTGGGTTCTGGGTTCTGGGGCTGGGGCTGGGCGCTGGGCGCTGGGCGCTGAGGGATGGTGACTGGATCTGGGGCCGTGCGCGACGCGCGGAGGGATGGACGGCAGGCGGCAGGCGGGACGACCGCCTGCCGTGGCTACTCCGCCGGCCGGTGCTCCCGCCGGGCTGCCTCGAGGGCCCGGAGCACCTCGACGAGAGCTGGCTCGTCGGGGACCCGGAACTGGGCGACGGTGTCGCCGTCACCGACCCGGACGGTCAGCCGGTGGTCCGCGCGGGTCCGGTCCTCGTCCTCGGCGAGCGCGGCGAAGCCCTGCTCGTCGGTGAGGTCGTCGCCGGCGTAGAACACCCCGTCCACGCCGAGCTCCTCGGCGAGGGCGACCAGCGCGGTGCCCTTGCCCACGTGGGCCACGGCCAGCTCGACCACCTCCTTGCCGGGGGTGACCACCAGCGAGGTATGCCGTTCCCCCAGGGCGTGGGCGGACTCCAGGGCGGCGGCGGCGACCTCCGGCTCCAACCCGCGGGTGTGCAGCACCCGGCCGGCCGGCTTGTCCTCGATCCTGGCGCCGGGGTGCCGCTCGACCACGGCGCGCAGGTCGGCGTCGAGGATGGCGAGCAGGGCACGCTGGTCCTCGTCGAGCGCCAGCCCGTCGGGGTGGCGGGAGTCCTCGACGCCGTGGCTGCCCACGAGCACCAGCGGGTCGGCGGCGCCCGAGAGGTCGCGGAGCGGCTCCAGCGCGCGGCCGGAGACCAGGGCGACCGTCGTGCCGGGGAGCTGGGCGAGCGCGACGAGCGACTCCATACCTCCCTCGACCGGGCGGGAGTCATCGGGGTCCAGGACGAGGGGGGCCAGCGCCCCGTCGAAGTCGGTCGCGACGAGGACCGTGGGCAGGGCCGCGAAACGACGGGCGGCCTCGGTCAGCTCGGGCGGCAGGCTCATGCGGTCTCCTGGTCGGTCGCCGGTGGTCGGTGGTCGGTCGGGCGGGGCGGTCGGTGTCGGCTCAGCGGCGGGTCGGCACCGGGTCAGCGCCGGGGCCGCGACCGCGGCCGGTCGGGGGCGGAGGCCAGCGCGGTGAGGAACTCCTCGGCCCACGTCTGCACGTCGTGGCGACGGACCCGGCGCCGCAGCGCCGCCATCCGCCGGCTCTTCTCGGCCGGGTCGTCCCGGATCGCCCGCAGGATCGTCTCCTTCAGGCCCTCGATGTCGTGCGGGTTGCACAGGTAGGCCGCCCGCAGCTCCTCGGCGGCCCCGGTGAACTCCGAGAGCACGAGGGCGCCGTGCCCGTCGTGCCGGGCGGTGACGTACTCCTTGGCGACCAGGTTCATCCCGTCCCGCAGCGGGGTCACGAGCATGACGTCGGCGACCTGGAAGAGCGCGGCCATCTCCTCGCGGGGGTAGGACTGGTGCAGGTAGTGCACCGCGGTGTCGCCCAGGTGGGAGTAGTCGCCGTTGATCCGGCCGACCGTCCCCTCGATCTGCTCGCGCAGCGTGCGGTAGGCCTCGACACGCTCGCGGCTCGGGGTGGCGACCTGGACGAAGGTGACGTCGGGAGGAGAGATGTCACCGTCGGCGAAGAGCTCCTCGATCGCACGCAGACGGTGGCGGATCCCCTTGGTGTAGTCGAGCCGGTCGACCCCGAGCAGCACGACATCGGGGTCGCCGAGCGAGGCGCGGATCTCCCGGGCGCGCTCGCGGACCTCGGGGGAGTCGGCCAGCCGCTGGAAGCCGGTCGCGTCGATCGAGATCGGCACGGAGGCCGCCCGCACGGTCCGGGGACCGGGGCCCGTGCGGCCGTCGTCGGTGCCGTCCCAGCGGACCTGGTCGCCGGCGGCGCGTGCACCGAGGACCGCGCGGCAGGCCCGGCGGAAGTTGCGCGCGTCGTCCGGGCGCTGGAAGCCGAGGAAGTCGGCGCCGAGCAGGCCCCGCAGCAACGACGCCCGCCAGGGCAGCTGGGCGAACAGCTCGACCGGCGGGAACGGGATGTGGTCGAACCAGCCGATCCGCAGGTCGGGGCGTCGGTCGCGGATCATCGCCGGGACCAGCTGGAGCTGGTAGTCGTGCACCCAGACGGTGGCCCCCTCGGCGGCCACCTCGCAGACCGCCTCGGCGAAGCGCTCGTTGACGGTGCGGTAGCACTGCCACCACGAGCGGTGGAAGGTCGGCGGCACGATGACGTCGTGGTAGAGCGGCCACAGGGTGTCGTTGGAGAACCCCTCGTAGTAGTCGGCGACCTCCTCGGCCGACAGCGGGACGGGCACCAGCCGCAGCGGTCCGTCGTCGAAGGGCTCAGGGGCCTCGCCGGGGAACCCCGCCCACCCCACCCACGCGCCCTCCCGGTCGTGCATGACCGACTCCATCGCCGTCACCAGGCCCCCCGGGCTGGTCTGCCACGTCGTGGTGCCGTCGGGCTCGACGTGCCGGTCCACCGGCAGCCGGTTGGCGGCCACCACGAAGTCGTGGGTGCCGTGGGCGGACGAAACCATCTGCACTCCTCGCTCGTTGGACCTCTCGTTGACCCTCCGGGGGTCAACCCTAGTGAGCGCCCCCGAGCCCTGCCCGTCGGACCCGCACCCCGCGTCGCCCGAGGAGGAGACCGCATACCGTGGACCCCGTGACCGCCGAGCTGCCCCTCACCCCCGGCGACCCGACCCGTGGGGTCCCCGTCGTGGTGCCGCGACGGCTCGGCCGCTACGAGCTGCTCGAGCGGATCGGCGAGGGGGGTATGGGGGTCGTGTGGCGGGCGGTGGACGACCGCGGTCGCGACGTGGCCGTCAAGGTGCTGCGGGCCCACATCGCCCACGACGAGCAGGCCAGGGCACGGCTGCGGCGCGAGGTGCACACCCTGGCCCGGGTGCACCACCCGCGGGTGGCCGAGGTCATCGACGCCGACGTCGACGGGCCGGCGCCGTACGTCGTTACCGAGCACGTCGCCGGCCGGCCGCTCGACGAGGTCGTCGAGCAGGAGGGGCCGCTGCAGGGGGAGGCCCTGCTGCGGCTGGGCCGGGGGCTGGGGGAGGCGCTGAACGCCATCCACCGGGCCGGGATCGTCCACCGGGACCTCAAGCCGGGCAACGTGCTCATGGTCGGACGTGAGGACGGCTCGGGCAGGCTGGACCCGGTCGTCATCGACTTCGGCATCGCCCAGGTCGCCGACGACGTGCGGCTGACGATGACCGGGATGGTGATGGGCACGCCCGGCTACCTCTCCCCGGAGGTCGTCGAGGGCGGCGAGGTCGGGCGCGCGACCGACTGGTGGGGCTGGGCCGCGACGCTGGCCTACGCCGCGAGCGGCGAGCCACCCTTCGGCCGGGCCCCGATGAGCGTCGTGCTCGACCGGGTGACCCGTGGCCGGCTGCGGCTCGACGGGGTGGACCCGGCGCTGCGTCCGCTGCTGGCCGCCGCGCTGGACCCCGACCCCGGCCGCCGCCCGACCCAGCAGCAGATGCTCGGCGGCCTGGAGCGCTACGCCCGGGGGGAGGACGTCACCGGTGCCCTGCCGGGGGGAGCCGTGGCCGCCGGGGACGACCCGACCGGGCGCCTGCGACCCGCCGATCACGACGCCACCCGCCGGCAGCCGGTCGTGGAGCGCACCCGGGCGACCCCCCGGCGGCCCCCGGCGGCGCCGGTGCCGCCGCCGCGCGAGACGGGGTGGGCCGGGCCGCCGCCTGCGTCCACGCCCCCGCCCACCGGTCCCGGGGCGGCCGGAGCCACGGCATACCCCGACCAGCCGGGTCGACCCGGCCCCTACGACGGCGGACCCGGACAGCCGGTCCTGGCCGGGGAGCAGGGCGGCCCCGACCCCCGGATCGGGCGCAGCCCGCGGACCGGCACGCTGACGGCGCTGCTCGTGGGTTTCGTGGGGCTGGCGTCCGCGGTGCCCCTCCTGGCCTGGGCCCTGTTCGCGGTCTGGGGAGTGGCGGCGCGGACCGTCGACGCGAGCCTCACCACGCTCGTGCTGCGTCGGCACGAGGCCGGTCGCCGGCGCAGCGACGTGCCCGTGCTGGTCGCCGCCTCCCCCTGGCACCTGACCCGTGGGGTGCTGACGACGCTGTTCTCCCTGCTGCTGCCCGTGGGGCTGGCGGCCCTCGTCGCGCTGGTCGTCTCCGGGGTGGTGACGACCACGGAGACCATGGTGGGGGTCACCGTGGAGCACCCGGTCCCGGTGGCGGCCGGGTCCCTCGTGGGTGCGCTCATGGCGTGGTGGGGCCTGTCGGCCACCCCGCTGCGACGCGGTTCGCGGACCATGCTGCGCGGGGCCGTGCCCGGAGGCCTGCCGACGGTGGCCCTCGTCACTCTCCTGCTCGTGGGAGGGGTGGCGCTCGCCGTCTGGGGGGTCCTCGACGCGCCCGCCGTGTCCTGGTGGCCGTTGCCGCCGGACTTCGACCCGCGCGCCGTGCTGCCCTTCCCGCTGCCCTGAGCTCCTAGCAGGTTCGTCCGCCTGACAGGGCGAGGGCTGGGTATGAGGTGCGTCACATCCTCTTTCGCCGACCGGCGTGCTGCCCTACGCTGGTGCGGCTTGTCCCATCCGTCACACCCGTCACTGTGGTGCGACGACCGCGGCGTTCGTCCCGTCGCCGCGGCCCCCGCCGGAAGGACTCCCCATGGCCTCCACCGTCTCCCACCGCGCGCCCCGGACCGGGGCGCTCCGGCGTCGGGCCGGTCGTCTGACCCTGGCCGGTGCGACCTCGGTCACGGCCGTGGGGCTGGCCGCGCCGACCGCGGCCGCCGACGACCACAGCGTGTGGGACCGGGTGGCCGACTGCGAGTCGACCGGCAACTGGGACATCAACACCGGCAACGGGTTCTACGGCGGCCTGCAGTTCTGGCACCCCACCTGGACGAGCTTCGGCGGCGGCGAGTTCGCGCCCTACGCCCACCAGGCGACCAAGCTGCAGCAGATCACCGTGGCGCAGCGCGTGCTGAAGGTGCAGGGACCCGGGGCCTGGCCGGTGTGCTCGGTGCGGGCCGGGCTGACGATGAGCAACGGCCTGGCGCCCTACGGCGACACGGCTGCTGCGCCGACGCCGGACCCGGGGGTGGCGGGGACGTGGTGGGTGAGTGCGTCGCCGGGGGCGAACGTGCGGTCTGGTCCCTCGACGTCGTATGCGGTGGTGGGTGCTGCGGCGAAGGGTTCGCAGGTCTCGGGTGCGTTGAGCAACGGGTGGGTGAAGCTGGCCGACGGTCGGGGGTGGATCGCGGTGTCGACGCTGACGGACAAGGACCCGGGCGCGAGCGCACCGGACCCCGCGCCGGCACCGCCGTCGGCCGCGATCAGCTGGACGGTGACCGCGACCGCGGGGGCCAACGTCCGCTCGGGGCCGTCCACCTCGTACGCGGTCGTCGGTGGCCTGGTCCACGGTGCCCGGGTGCACGGCGAGCTGTCGACCAACGGCTGGGTGCGTCTGACCGACGGGAGCGGCTGGGTCAGCGGATCGATCATGGCTCCGGCCGGGGGAGCCGCGAGCGGCACGGGCGCCGACTCGGGGCAGGAGCCTGCTCCCGTCGAGCGGGACGCCTCGACCATGGCGCCCCTCACGCTGGACGGCAGCATGGGGCCGCTCACGGTGACGGCGGTCCAGCGCTGGGTCGGCCTGCCCGAGACCGGTCGGTGGGACGCCACGACGATCCGCGCCGTCCAGGCGGAGGTCGGGACGCGCGCGGACGGTGCCTGGGGGCCGATGTCCCAGGTCGCCCTGCAGGACCACGTCGGACTGTCCCGAGACGGGTCCAGCTATCTCAACCACCGCACGGTGGTCGCGCTGCAGGCCTGGCTGAACGCCCACGTCATCGGCTGAGCAGAGGCAGGTAGCATCGACCCTCGGCCGGGCAGCCCCGGTCTGCTGGCGTGGCGCAACCGGTAGCGCACCTGTCTTGTAAACAGGTGGTTGAGGGTTCGAGTCCCTTCGCCAGCTCTGCCTGTTCACGGGTCTGCGGGAGGAGGACACTCCGGACATGGACGCTTACTCCCGGGCACTGGACGTCGCGCACGAGCACGCCGTGGGCTGGCTGGACTCGCTGGGGGCGCGGCCGGTGCCCCCGCAGGCATCCATCGAGGAGGTGGCCGTCGCGCTGGGTCCGGACCTGCCCCAGCGCGGTTGTCCGCCGGAGGAGGCCGTCGCGCTGCTCGCAAAGGCCTGCGACCCGGGGTTGACCGCGATGGCGTCCGGCCGCTTCTTCGGGTTCGTCATCGGTGGCACGCACCCCGCCGCGCTGGCCGCGGACTGGCT
>DATISK010000042.1:0-4587 GCA_035581545.1 Ornithinimicrobium sp.
CGCACAGCCCGAACCCGCCCACGGCCAGGGTCATGCCGTCGGAGATGCCCTCGACGGCCTCGGCAGCAGTGGCGACGACTTTGTCCATGGCGGGGACTCTAGTAGGCGTCCGGGCCACCCGCTCCGGTGCCCGCTACCTCGGTGACGCCCTCAGAGGTCATCCGCGGGTCGTCGAGCCGCGGGGACCCGCCGCGCACGATGACGACCGAGCCGAGGCGGGACCAGACCGCCAGCACCTGGCGCAGCAGGGTGGCCGGGTCGTCGGTGGTCACCAGCACCCTGGCCCCGGACGGCTCCGGTCGCGGGCCTACCAGGTCCCGGTATGCCGTGCGCCGGCCGTCGACGACCAGCGCCGGGGTGCTGGGCTCGGGCGCGTCCCAGGGCGTGAAGTCGTCACCGTACGAGGCGATCTCGCGCGCCTCGTCCATCACCCCCGGGCGCAGCGTCGTGCCGAACTCCCGGGCGAGGGCCGGCAGCGTCACGGCGATGACCTCGTCCGCGTCCTCCGCGGCCGGGGAGTCGGGGGCGGTAGTGACCAGCACGTCGGCGCCCTCGTGGGCGTCCACGGTGACCGTCGCACCCACCGACCAGACCGCGAGCGCCCAGTAGAGGGTGCGCCAGTGCGGGGCAGGCAGGTCCAGCCGCACCACGGTGCCCGGTTGCACGTCGAAGCCCTCCTGGAGGGCGTTGGCGGCCTTGGCGACCCAGGTGTTCAAGACCTTGCGGGACAGCTCGATGCGCTCGCCCGCGGTGGGGCCGGCGGTGTCGTCGTAGAAGGTGAGCGCAGGCCGGGTCGCGTCGTCGGCGAGCAGGTCGGCCAGCACGTCGGCGGGGGTGTGCACCCGGCCCAACCTAGTGCACCTGGCGAAGCCGAAGGCGGGCCGTGCGACGCTACCGGCATGTCCCCTTCGGCAGACCCGTCCCTCCGGCGGGTCTGGCGTCCGGCCCGCCCGCTCGACCTCGCGGCGACGTGGGGCACCCTGCGACGAGGCGCCGGCGACCCGTCCTGGTTGGCGACGGGGGGCTGCCTGTGGCGGGCGCTGGCCACTCCGCAGGGCCCCCTCACCCTGCGCGTGCGCGTGGACGTGGCCGAGGGCCGGGTCCACGCCCGTGCCTGGGGTCTGCCGGAGGCCACCGGGCCGGTCCTGGACCGGCTGCCTCGGATGCTCGGGGAGGACGACGACGCCGGCGGCTTCCAGCCCCGGCACGACGTGTTGCAGCGGGCGCTGCGGCTGCGGCCCGGGTGGAGGGTGCCCGCCACCGGGCTCGTCCTCGAGGCGCTCGTGCCCGCCGTCATCGAGCAGAAGGTGACCGGACAGGAGGCCTTCGGAGGCCAGCGGCGCCTGGTGCGTAGGCACGGGACGCCGGCTCCGGGGCCGGGCGCGGCACTCGGACTGGTTGCCCCGCCCTCGGTCGAGGTGCTGCGTGCGCTGCCGTCGTGGGAGTGGCTGCAGCTCGGGGTGAGTCCGCAGCGGGCCGACACGGTCATGCGGGTGCTCCGCGTGGCCGATCGCCTCGATGAGCTGCCGCGGATGACCTTGGCGGCAGCGCGACGACGGATGACAGCCCTGCCGGGGGTGGGCGTCTGGACGGCTGCCGAGACCGCGCAGCGAGCGCTCGGCGACGCCGATGCTGTGTCCTTCGGTGACTACCACGTCGCCAAGAACATCGGCTGGGCCCTCACCGGTGCCGAGGTCGACGACGCAGGGCTGGCCGAGCTGCTGGAGCCCTACCGGGGCCACCGCTACCGGGTGCAGCGGCTGCTGGAGCTGACCGCCGCGGGTCGTCCCCGCCGGGGGCCGCGGATGGCGCCACGGGCGCACCTGCCCACGCGCTGAGCAGGCTCACGCCTCGGCGGTCACCGGCTCGTCACCGAGTCCCTCGGCGTGCAGGGCCACCTCCAGGCGGGCCACGGCTCGTCCGCGCTGGTAGGCGTCCCCGCCCCGCACCAGCAACGACGTCCCGGTGTCCAGCACCTGCACCGCCGCGGGTGCGGTGCATAGGAGGGCCAGGGCCACTGCTCGGGCCACCCTGACCGGGCGGGGCTCGGCAGCCACGGAGGCGATGCCGACCTGCTCCGCCTCGGGCGTGCCGGGCGCCGCTCCGAGGGCAGCTCGCACGGCCTCGACCCGACCCAGGCCGAACCAGTCTCCGGCGCCGGTGCGCACGAGGTGAGCGGCGCCGGGTGCGCCCGGCCCCGTCACCGTGCCGGCCGGCAGGCCCCGCACCAGCGCGGCAGGCACACCCGATGCCTTGCCCTTGACCAGGTCGGCGGCGGCCGCGATCTCGTCGGCGACGGCGCGGGCGGTCACGCTGAGCTCTCGCCCGTCCGCGTCCGCGCCGCCTCGCAGGTCGTCCAGGACGCCGACCCCGCAGGCGCCGAGGGCGAAGTCGACCTGGCCTTCCCGCCAGGGCCGGCCCGCCGTGTCGCTCAGCACGACCCCGATCTCGGGCAGCGGCTGCGGCGCGTAGGCCGTGAGCAGGCCCGCGTAGACGTCACGCGCCGCCAGGTCCGGGTCGCCGGGGAGCAGGAGCAGCCCCCCGCGTGGTCCCGTGTTGGAGGCGTCGACACCCGCGGCGGCCAGCACCGGGCCGGCCAGGGACTCCACGATGCGTGTGGTGCCCACGGGGGAGCGGCGCTCGGCGACGACCCGTCTGCTCTGCGCCAGCACGACGGCGTCACGGTCGGGGGTGTCGGCGCGCAGCCCCCTGGCCTTGGACACGAGCTTGCTGGACACCACGAGGACGTCGCCGGCGGCGAGGCTCTGCCCCGCTGCCTGGAGCGCGCGCCGGAGCAGCACGCCCAGGTCGTGGTGCTGCGCGACCTCGGGGATGTCGGGCAGCGGGATGACCGTGACGGCGCCGCTCACACCGGCGACCCGGTCGTGCCCGCGCCGATGGAGGCGGCCAGGTCCAGCGCCGCCCCGGCGATGGCACCGGCTCCGGCGACGTCACGCATGAGGAGGTCCCGCGCGTGCACCCGCACCGAGCCCATCCCGGGGGCGAGGGGCCGGTCGGCGTCGGCGCCGTCGCCCAGCCAGCCGTCGAGGAAGTCCGCGTAGCGCCCGGACACACCGGCGGCACTGATCTCCACGCCGAGGGGGGCGAGGCAGGCGTCGGCATGGCCGCGCACGGGTGCCCCACCGATCAGGGGGCTGACGCCGACCACCGGGGCCCTGGTCCCCCGCAGCGCGTCGCGCACGCCGGGCACCCCGAGGATGATGCCGAGGGACACGACCGGGTTGCTGGGTGGCAGCAGCACCACGTCGGCCTCGCGGAGCGCCTCGAGCACACCGGGCGCGGGGGTGGCCGTGTTGAGCCCGGCGACGGTGAAGCGCAGCGCGGGGACGGCAGCTCGCATCTGCACCCACCACTGCTGGAAGTGCACGGCGCGCTCGCCAGGTCCGCCGTCGTCCGAGGAGGGGTCCGCGAGCACCACGTGGGTCTCGATGGGGGTGTCCGTGACCGGAAGCAGGCGCACGCCCTGCTCCGGCAGCCCCCAGCGGGCGGCGAGGCGGGCGGTGACCTGGCTCAACGGCATACCCTGCCCGAGCCACTGGCTGCGGGCGACGTGGGTGGCCAGGTCGCGGTCGCCCAGGCCGAACCACTGTGGCTGCGCTCCCAGCGCCGCAAGCTCAGCCTGCGCATGGTGCGTCTCCTCGGCCCGGCCCCACCCCTGGCCCTCGTCGATGCCCCCACCAAGGGTGTACAGCACGGTGTCCAGATCGGGGCAGACGCGCAGGCCGTAGAGGGTGATGTCGTCGCCCGTGTTGCCGATGACCGTCACCTGGGCATCCGGCACACCACGGTCGTGGTGCAGGTGGTGGACCAGGCCGCGGACGAAGCGCGCACCGCCGACGCCGCCGGCCAGGACTGTGATTCGCATTGGCCCATTGTGGCTGGCGAGGCGCTTGTAGCAGACCACGGGTTGACGCGAACGGATGACACGCGTGTAATTCAGTTGTCGTGATGTTGCGTTCGGTCCACCGGACGGGCGGTCCGACAGGTGCTGGCGAGGTCGAGGAGGAGCCGTGCGCGAGGTGGAGATGCTGACACTGCTAGGTGTGGAAGAGGTCCCGGAGGAGGCGTCGTGGCAGGAACGCGCACTGTGTGCGCAGACCGACCCTGAGGCCTTCTTCCCTGAGAAGGGTGGGTCGACGCGGGAGGCCAAGAAGGTCTGCGTCGGATGCGAGGTGCGCGCCGAGTGCCTGGAGTATGCCCTGGCGAACGACGAGCGCTTCGGCATCTGGGGCGGTCTGTCGGAGCGTGAGCGGCGCAAGCTGAAGAAGCGGGCCGTCTGAGCCCTGCCAGCCCCAGCCGTCCCGTGAGCCCGGCGCCGCGTCGTGCTGCCGTCGACGGGGTCAGTGTCCTCCTGCTGACCCACCCCGGCGGCACCGTCGTGGACCAGGTGCTCGACACCCTGGGGGACCAACAGCCGGTGCCGGACCGCATTGTCGTGGCCGGCCTCTCCGCGGACTCCGACGAGGGGTCCCAGGCACTCGCGCACCCCCTGACCGGCCGGGGCGTGGAGGTCGTGCTGCGACCACCGCTCGTCGGTGCGGGGGAGCACCCGCTGGCGGCGGCGAG
>DATISK010000043.1:0-1817 GCA_035581545.1 Ornithinimicrobium sp.
ACTCCCGGGCCGGGGAGTCCGCCCGTTCCGCGGACGCCGCGGCCCGCTGCGCCGCCAACTTCCGCGGCTTGAGCTCGAGCCGGCGCTCGTGCTTGCGCTCCGCCCGGCGCTCCGTGCGCCGCTGCGCCTGCTGCTCGGCCCGGCGCTCCGTCGTCGCGACCTCCGGGGCCGTCGCACCGGGTGCCCCGGCGGCGGGGGTGGCGGTCTCCTTGCGCGGGGCGCGTTCCTTGACCGGGGCGCTGCCCGAGGCACGCAGCCGCCGGTAGTGCTCGGCGGCCTCCTCCTGGCGCCGCGCCTCGATCCCGGTGGCGATCTCGGCCCGCAGGTGCCCCGGCTCGAGCTCGAACGCGGCCACGAGGTCGAGCGCGTGCGGGCGCAGGCGGGCGAGCAGCCGGTCGATGTACTCGTCGAGGCTGCGCCCCCGCCGCATGGACAGCCGGCCGTAGGAGAGGTACCACGCGAGGTTCTTCTCGATGAGCCGCAGCCCGAAGACGTCCCGCAGCCAGGTGAGCACCGTGCGGGTGCCCGGGTCCTCGACCTGCTCCAGGCCGCGGGTGAAGGCCTCCCACTGCAGCAGCTCCGCGTGGGCGCGCGCCGCGGCGATGATCTTGTGCTGGTTCTCGTTGAACAGCGCCGCGGCCTCCGCCCGGGGGAGCTTGGCGCTGGGCCGCAGGTTCTCCGCGATCTCGGCGACCATGGTCTCCACCCGGTCCGTGAGCAGCGCGCGCTGCGCGGACTCCTCGCGCAGGGCGTTGACGGAGCGGCGCACGTCCCCGGTGTCCCGGAAGGCCTGGCCGAGCTTGCGCAGCCCCGACCGGTGGAACGTGGCCTCGGTGGCCCGGCCCGCCACGTAGCGGGCCATCACGCCCACGTCGACGTGCTTGAACTCGTCCGCCCAGTCGGACAGCAGCCGCTTGGCCACGAGCTGCAGCAGCACCGTGTTGTCGCCCTCGAACGTCGCGTAGACGTCCAGGTCGTGGCGCAGGGAGGTGAGCCGGTTCTTGGTCAGGAACCCCGCGCCGCCGCAGGCCTCGCGGCACTCCTGGACGGTGTCGAGGGCGCTCCAGGTGGACAGCGCCTTCAGGGCCGCGGCGAGGGTCTCGAGGTCCTGCCGGTTCTCGTCGGTGTCCTCGCGGCCCGAGAAGACGTCGTCGTACTTGTGCAGCAGCTCCTGGTGGGCGAAGTGCATGGCGTAGGTCTCGGCCAGCCGCGGCAGCAGCCGCCGCTGGTGCTGCTGGTAGTCCATCAGCACCTCCTCCTGGATGTCGGAGGACGCGTTGAACTGGCGGCGCTCGCTGCCGTAGCGGATCGCGATGGTCAGCGCGGCCTTGTTCGCCAGGACGGCCGCGCCGTCGAGGGAGACCCGGCCCTGCACCAGGGTGCCGATCATCGTGAAGAACCGGCGGCCCGGGCTCGCGATGGGCGAGCTGTAGGTGCCGTCCGGGGCCACGGCGCCGTACTTGTCCAGCAGGTGCGTGCGCGGGACCCGCACCCGGGTGAAGTGCAGCCGCCCGTTGTCGATGCCGTTGAGCCCGCCCTTGTGGCCGTCGTCCTCGCCGCCCACGCCGGGCAGGAAGTTCCCGTCCTCGTCCCGCAGGTCCACCCAGAACGCGTGCACCCCGTGGTTCACGCCGAGCGTGACGAGCTGGGCGAAGACCACGGCGGCGCGCCCGTGCACGGCGGCGTTGCCGAGGTAGTCCTTCCACGCCGCCTTGAAGGGCGTGTGGATCTCGAACTCCTCCGTGGCGGGGTCGTACGTCGCCGTGGTCCCGATCGAGGCGACGTCGGAGCCGTGGCCGATCTCCGTCATCGCGAAC
>DATISK010000044.1:0-3421 GCA_035581545.1 Ornithinimicrobium sp.
GGTGCCGGACCGTCCGCGGGAGCCGATGACCATCGCCCGCTCCGGCTCGGCGGGGGTGCTGCTGCGCAGCCGCTCGTCCAGGTCCGCCCGGGTCATCGGGCCGACGCCGCCCTCGAGCAGCCCGCGGTGGCGCAGCACGGCCAGCGCGGCCCCCACGTAGCCGGCCCAGAAGCCGAACGCCACGACCCGCTTGCCGTCGACGGTGAGGTACTCCACGTCGAGCAGCTCGCCCCCACCCCGGCGGAAGCGGTCCAGCACCTCCTCGGCGCCCTCCTGCCCCTTGTAGGCGTGCGCGAAGAAGACGTGCGTGTGCTGCAGGTCGGAGGGGTCCTCGGGCAGCTCCTTGATCCCCACCACCACGGCCCCCTCCGGGGCGTCCACCCAGGACCCGAAGGGCGCCACGGAGCAGCCGACCTCGACGTACTCCTCGATCGGGACGATCCGCGTGGGCGACTCCTCGACCGTGACGGTGAAGCCGTCGGCGATCAGCCGGGCGGCGTCGGCGGGGACGATCGGGACGCGCTGCTCGGTCGGGCGGGACTCGGCGCGGATCCACAGGTGGGGACGGGTCATGGAGCAAGGGTATGGAGTGGGGCCGGCGGCGCCCAACTCCGGCCCGACGCCGGCCCGACGGCGACCCCGGGTCGGCGGGACCCGCGTCCATTCGTCGTGCTGACGGGCGGTGCGTCGGTGCCGTGGTGCACCATGTCCTGCCATGGGGATGTTCGAGTCCGCGGCCCGTCGTCGGAGGGCGGCGGAGATGCAGCGACGGCTCGCCGAGCTCGACGAGTGGGACCGGCACTACGGCCTGGGCGGGGCCCCGCCCGGCCACTCCCTCGCCCGCGACACCACGGCGTGGCGCTACCACTCGCCGGACGGCGCACCTCCGGTCTCGGCGCTCGACCCGGTGCCGGCGCGCGCACCGGTGCGCCGCCGGCGTCGGTCCTGGCCGGCTCTCCTGGTGGTCCTCGGGCTGGTCGGCGTGGGTCTGGCGAGCCCCGACCGGGCCACGACGGCGTGGACCTGGGCGCAGGACGCGGGACGCGACGTCCTCGGGCTTCCGGAGCGGAACCTGCCGGAGGCCTCCCCGGTCGCCTCGCGGATGGGCGATCTCGTCCCTGACGCCGTGCCGCGCCCGGACCTCGACCTCCTGCCGCGCCCGGACCTCCTCACGGGGGGCTGGGAACCGGCGCGCGGTGAACGCCTGCTCCCGGCCGTCCAGGGGACCGGCGGTGCCTACGAGTTCCTGGCGACCCAGCCCGGGACCGACGACCCGGTGGGCTTCTCGCCGTGCGGCCCGGTCGAGGTGGCGGTCAACCCCGCCGGCGCCCCGGAGGGTCACCCGGAGCTGGTCGTCGCGTCCCTGGAGCGGCTGTCGGCGGCGAGCGGGCTCCAGCTCGTCCTGGTCGGGGAGACCGACCGCACCTGGTCCGACGACGTCCGCTCCCGGGGGGAGCCGGTCCTGGTCAGCTGGGCCACGTCCGAGGAGGTGCCGGCGCTCGCCGGCACGAGCGCGGGCTTCGGCGGCCCCACCGTCGTCACCTTCCCCGACGGCCGGTCGTGGAACGCCTCCGGACAGGTGGTCCTCGACGTCGACGACCTGCCCACGGCCCAGGCGCACGCAGCGGTGCTGGACCACGAGCTGGCCCACGTGCTGGGGCTGGGACACGTCGACGACCCCGGTGAGTTGATGAACGCCGTCAACACCGGTCAGACCGACCTCGGCCCCGGCGACCGGGCCGGGCTGGCCCGGCTGGGGGCCATCCCCTGCCCCTGATCCGGCATCCCCTCTTGCCGGGGGCGAGGGGACCCGGCCATGCTGGCCCCATGCGCAGCCGTCACCTGAGCCGGATCGTGCACCGGGCCCCGCAGGACGTCTACGACGTGGCCGCCGACCCCGACACCCTGCCCCGGTGGGCCGCCGGCCTGGCCGGGGGGCAGGTCGAGCGCGAGGGGGAGGCCCTGGTGGTGCACTCCCCGATGGGCCGGGTCAGGGTCCGGTTCACCGCCCGCAACGAGCTCGGGGTGCTCGACCACGACGTGACGCTCCCGTCCGGGGCCACCGTGCACAACCCGATGAGGGTCCTGCCGCACCCGGAGGGGGCCGAGGTGCTCTTCACCCTGCGCCAGCTCGACCTGAGCGACGAGGAGTTCGAGCGGGACGCCCGCATGGTCGAGGACGACCTGGACCGGCTCAAGCGCCTGGTGGAGGGCTGACCCGCCGCCCGGCCCGCCGCCTCGCGCCACGCGGCGGCGCGCAGGCTCAGACCGCCAGCGCCATCCGACGGACCGCCTCGGCCATCAGCTCCGGCGAGGTCCCGATGTTGAGCCGGGCGAACCCCGTGCCGCCGGGCCCGAAGCTCGGTCCGGGAGAGAGCAGCACGCGACCACGCTCCAGGAACGCCGCCGCCGGGTCGTCCCCGAGGCCCAGCTCCCGGCAGTCCAGCCACGCCAGATAGCTCGCGGCGGGGCGACGGTAGCGCACCCCCGGCAGCTGCTCGGCCAGCAGACCCGCCAGCTGTCCGGCCCGCTCCTCGATCTCCCGACGCACGACCTCCAGCCACTCGCGCCCGTCCGTCCAGGCCGCGACCGCCGCATACTGCCCGAGGATCCCCGCGCCCCAGTCCAGCCCACCCGGCATCCGCTCCGGCCACCGCGAGCCGTCCGCGACGACCCCGACGGCCAGCTTGAGCCCGGCCAGGTTCCACGCCTTGGACGGCGAGTGCAGCGCGACGCCCACCTCGCGGGCAGCGTCCGAGACGGTGAGGAACGGGACGAACTGCCGCTCGCTGCCCGGGTGCACCAGCGGGGCGTGGATCTCGTCGGAGATCACCAGCGCCCCGTGGGCCCTGGCCATCTCGGCGACCGCGGCGAGGTCCTCGGGCGGCGTCACCATGCCGAGCGGGTTGTGCGGCGAGCACAGCAGCACCACCTTCGTGCCGCCGGCCAGCGACCGCTCCATGCCGTCCAGGTCCAGCCGCCCGCCGCGGTCCTGGTCGAGCATCGGCACGTCGTCGGGGACCAGCCCCAGCCCCCTGATCCACGGGTAGAAGCTGAGGTAGACGGGCGGGTTCAGCATCACCCGGTCGCCCGGGGAGGTGACCGCGCGCAGGATCTCCTGCACCCCCACCCCGACGTCCGCCATCACCCGCACGCTCCCCCCGTCGGCCACCGGGTCCCACCCCCAGGTGTCCCGCGTGAACCCGGCGAACGCCTCCACCACCGGCTTCGGGTGCCCGGCGTAGCCGAAGTCCGACCGGGCCACCGCCGTGCGCAGCGCCTCGGCGATCGCCGGCGCGGCACGCACGTCCATCTCGGCGGTCCAGGCAGGCAACACGTCTGGGGCCACCCGGCTCCACTTCGCGCTGCGGTGCTCCCGCATCTCCTCCAGGGTCAGGTCGAACGGTGCTCCCATCACCCC
>DATISK010000045.1:0-4049 GCA_035581545.1 Ornithinimicrobium sp.
ACCCTCGAGGCCGACCTCGTGCTGCGGGAGCGCCCGCTGATGACTCCCGACGGGCAGTACCAGGTGGACGGGGCCGGTGAGCTGGTCCTGGGCGAGGTCGGTTTCCTGGGGGCCAGCCCCACGTTCGTCTACGAGCCCCAGCCGATCACGGCCGTGCCCGGGTTCGTCGGGGAGATGTTCACCGGCACGGCCCGGATCGTGCTCACCCTGCCCCAGCGAATGGTCGACGTGGGGCGGGCGGTCGCCGGCGTCGAGGACCGGGACGCCGAGGGCCCGATGTCGGTGGTGGGCGTCGGCCGGGTGGCCGGCGAGGTCGCCGACGGCGCCCTGGGCGCCGCGGGCGACTCGATGGTGGACCGGTTCTGGATCCTGCTCTCCCTCGTGGCCTCCCTCAACATGGCGCTGTTCGTCTTCAACCTCATCCCGCTCCTGCCGCTCGACGGCGGACACATCGCGGGCGCGCTGTGGGAGGCGACGAAGAAGGCGTGGCACCGGGTCCGTGGACTGCCGGCCCCGGGGCCGGTGGACACCGCCAAGGCGCTGCCGGTCGCCTACGCGGTCGCCGTCGGGCTGCTCGGGATGACCGCGCTGCTCATCTACGCCGACATCGTCACCCCCATCCGGCTCACCTGACCCCGACCCCGACCCCGACAGGAGGTCACCGCCCCCGGGCGGTGAGATACTCGATCCCATGACTGCTGGCAACCCCATCTCGCTCGGTATGCCGTCCGCGCCGCCCCCGGTCCTGGCACCGCGGCGCCAGACCCGCAAGATCCGGGTGGGCAAGGTCGAGGTCGGCGGCGACGCCCCGATCTCGGTCCAGTCGATGACGACCACCCCCACCACGGACGTCAACGCCACCCTGCAGCAGATCGCCGAGCTGACGGCCACCGGCTGCGACATCGTCCGGGTGGCCTGTCCCAGCCAGGACGACGCGGACGCCCTGCCGGCGATCGCCCGCAAGTCCCAGATCCCCGTCATCGCCGACATCCACTTCCAGCCCAAGTACGTCTACGCCGCGATCGACGCCGGGTGCGCGGCCGTGCGGGTCAACCCGGGCAACATCCGCAAGTTCGACGACCAGGTCAAGCAGATCGCCCGTGCGGCCAAGGACGCCGGTGTCTCGATCCGCATCGGGGTCAACGCCGGCTCGCTCGACCCCCGGATCATGAAGAAGTACGGCAAGGCCACCCCCGAGGCGCTCGTGGAGTCGGCGGTCTGGGAGGCCAGCCTCTTCGAGGAGCACGACTTCCACGACTTCAAGATCTCGGTCAAGCACAACGACCCGGTCGTCATGGTGCGCGCCTACGAGATGCTCTCCGAGCGGGGGGACTGGCCGCTGCACCTGGGCGTGACCGAGGCCGGACCCGCGTTCCAGGGCACGATCAAGTCCTCGGTGGCCTTCGGGGCCCTGCTGTCCAAGGGGATCGGCGACACCATCCGGGTCTCCCTCTCGGCCCCGCCGGTGGAGGAGGTCAAGGTCGGCAACCAGATCCTGCAGAGCCTCAACCTCAAGCCGCGCAAGCTGGAGATCGTCTCCTGCCCCTCCTGCGGGCGGGCCCAGGTCGACGTCTACACCCTCGCGGACGAGGTGACGGCCGGCCTGGAGGGGATGGAGGTCCCCCTGCGGGTGGCGGTGATGGGCTGCGTGGTCAACGGACCGGGCGAGGCCCGCGAGGCCGACCTGGGCGTGGCCTCCGGCAACGGCAAGGGGCAGATCTTCGTCAAGGGCGAGGTCATCAAGACCGTCCCGGAGTCGCAGATCGTGGAGACCCTCATCGAGGAGGCCATGCGGATCGCCGAGGAGATGGAGGCCCGCGGAGAGCTCGAGGCCAGCGGCGGATCTCCGTCCGTCCAGATCGGCTGACCCCGCACGCCCCGTGACCTGACCCGGGGGCACCCGGTAGCGTTCCATCATGGTCCCGGACCCGATCAGCCCCGACACCGCCCGGCGATCGACCTTCGACGACGGGTGCACCGTCTGGCACCTCGTCGACCGGGCCGACCTGTCGGTCGTGCAGGAGTCCGTGCCGGCCCGCAGCGAGACCCGGACGCACGCCCACGACCGCTCGCGCGAGTACTTCCACGTCCTGTCGGGACGGGCCGTGGTGTCGGTCGGTCCGCAGACCGCCCAGGTGGAGGCCGGTTCGGGCATCGAGGTCCCCCCACGGGTGCGCCACCAGATCCGCAACGAGACCGACGAGGAGCTGCTCCTGCTGGTCGTCTCCGCCCCCAAGGTCACCACCGGCCGGCACTCCCACCGTGCCCGCCCGCTGCGCCGCGACTACGGCGGCGTCGTCGTGGGGACGTACCTGCGTCCGACGCGGGTGGGCGACCTGGACGTGGTCGTGGAGATCGAGAGCGCCCAGGACACCGGCCAGTGGCTCGGGGAGGGTGGTCGGGAGTGGCACGAGCAGGTGCTGCAGGACCCCGACAAGGAGCACTGGGTGCTCGTCGACCGGCTGGACCGCGTGGTCGCCTTCGGCATCCTGGCCGCGCTGGACAGTCCGGACGAGGTGGAGCTGCGCCGGATGGTCGTCGCCCCCGAGGGTCGAGGGCAGGGCCTGGGACGGCTGCTGCTGCGCAAGCTGCTCGAGCAGGCCGCCGGATCACCGCAGGTGAAGCGGGTCTGGCTCGACGTCGGTGCGGACAACACCCGGGCGCGCAGCCTCTACCGCACGTTCGGATTCGTGGAGCGGGAGGCTCCGCCCGGGGCGATCCTGCTCGAGAACGGTCTCTACATGGAGTGGTGCCCGGACCGGCACTGAGCCGCACCACCGGGGGGACGGCCCCCGGGGTCCGTTCCGCACGACCTACCCTGGAGGTCATGTCGTCCCCCGGCCCCCCACCCGTGCGCCAGCTCGTGCTGCTGGACCTGCTGTCCCTCATGCTGGCGACCGGGCCCGGACGGCGTGCCCTGGTGGCGGTCGACGGACCGGACGGTGTGGGCAAGACACGCATGGTCGAGGAGCTGGTCGCCATCGCGGCGCACGTGGCCGGCCGGGAGGTGCTGTCCGTCTCGGTCGACGACTTCCACCACCCCCGTGCCCTGCGCTGGGCCATGGGCCGGGACGCCCGGACGCACTACGAGGACGCCTTCGACTACGCGGCCCTGCGGGCACGGGTGCTGCGGCCGTTCCGCGACGGCGGCCCGGTCGTCCGGGCGTCGTGGGACCTGGCTGCCGACCGCCCCGCCGACCCGGAGCCGGTGCACCCGTCCGAGGACGCGCTGCTCCTCGTCGAAGGCGTCTACCTGCGCCGCCCCGAGCTGGTGGGGGAGTGGGACGCGACCTGCCTGGTGACAGCTCCCGCCAGGGTCACCGTCCCGCGGGGGAACGCCCGCTTCCCCGGGCGCCGGGTCCCCGGCGACGACGACCCGGCGCACCCGGTCAACGCCCGCTACACGGGGGCGCAGGCCCTCTACCGCCAGCAGGCGCGCACCGCCCCGCCGAGCTGGATCGTGGACAACACCGACCTGCGGCGCCCCGAGATCGTCGTCCCGGACCCGGACGAGCCGCAGTGGTTCGAGCAGGGCTGAGGACGGCTCCGGCTCAGGCCCCGTCCGGGGCCGGTTCGAGCTGCTCGGTGTCCTCGTCGACCCAGTCGAAGGTGCGGGTGACGGCCTTCTTCCAGGTCCGGAAGAGCCGCTCCCGCTGGTCCCGGGGCAGCTGCGGGCTCCACCGGCGGTCCTCCTGCCAGCGGGCGGCGACCTCGGCGGTGCCGTCCCAGAAGCCCACCGCGATGCCGGCGGCATAGGCAGCTCCCAGGGCGGTCGTCTCGGTCACCCGTGGCCGGATCACGTCCAGGTCGAGGACGTCGGCCTGGAACTGCATGAGCAGCTCGTTGCCGACCATGCCGCCGTCGACCCGCAGCTCGGTGACAGGGGTGGCGGCGTCGGCGTCCATCGCCTCCACCACCTCCCGGGTCTGGTAGGCGGTGGCCTCCAGCGCGGCCCGAGCCAGGTGGTGCCGGGTCACGAAGCGGGTCAGGCCGACGAACGCGCCGCGGGCGTCGTCGCGCCAGTAGGGCGCGAACAGGCCGGAGAAGGC
>DATISK010000046.1:0-1576 GCA_035581545.1 Ornithinimicrobium sp.
CCCTTGAGGGCCCGCTTCGCGATGCCGGTGAGGGTGCCGGCCGGCGGCATCTCCAGGATCCCGGTGACCCCGAGGTCCTGCATGGTCTCCATGCAGAGGTCCCATCGCACCGGGCTGGCGATCTGGCCCACGATGCGGGCGAGCACGTCCTGGCCGTCGTGGACGACGTTGCCGTCCCTGTTCGAGATGACGGGGGTGCGCGGGTCGTGGACGGAGACCGAGCGGGCCAGTGCAGCGAGGTGACCCACGGCGGGGCCCATGTGGTCGGTGTGGAAGGCGCCGGCGACGCTCAGGGGCATGAGCCGCGCCCTGGCGGGCGGGTCGGCGGCGAACGCGTCCAGCTGCTCGAGGGTGCCGGCGGCGACGATCTGCCCGGGGCCGTTGTCGTTGGCCGCGGTCAGCCCGTGGCGGGCCAGCGTGCCGAGGATCTCGTCGCGGTCGCCCCCGAGCACCGCGGTCATGCCGGTCGGCGTGGCCGCCGAGGCCTCCGCCATGGCCCGGCCCCGCTCCCGCACCAGCACCATGGCCTGCTCGGCCGTGATCGTGCGGGCACCCGCGGCGGCCGTCAGCTCCCCCACGCTGTGGCCGGCCACGGCGCCGATCTTGGAGAACGCGTCGGCCGGGTGCGGGAACAGCTCGAGGGCCGCCACGAGGCCGGTGGCGACCAGCAGCGGCTGGGCGATCTGGGTCTCGCGGATGGTGTCGGCGTCTGCCTCGGTGCCGTAGTGGACGAGGTCCAGCCCGGCGACGGTGGAGAGCCACCCGAAACGGGACGCGAAGGTCCGGTCCTGGAGCCAGGGCTCGAGGAAACCGGGGGTCTGGGCGCCCTGTCCGGGGGCAACGATGACAAGCACACGTTCAGCCTGCCCGCTCGAGCCATCCCTTCTCGCGTCGGGCGCGCACGAATTCGCTCCGCGATTCTTTGTGGGGTTCCTACAAAGAGCCGTCGTCCGTGCGTCCGGACTGGCGTCCGAGCACCAGGGCGATCTGGAGGGTGAACGCGTCCCGCGGCGTGGCGGGGTGGTAGCCGGTCAGCTCGCCCACCTGCTTGAGCCGGTACCTCACGGTGTTGGGGTGCACGAAGAGCGCCCGGGCGGTGGCCTCCATCGAGGACCCGTGGTGGAAGTACGCCGCGAGCGTCTCGATCAGGGTCCCGCGGGCCCGCAGCAGCGGCAGGTAGAGCCCCTCGACGAGGTGCCGGCGGGCGTGCCCGTCACCGGCAAGGGCCCGCTCCGGGAGGAGCTCGTCGCTGCACACCGGGAGCGGGGCCTCGGGCCAGCCGGCCGCGGAGCGGTGCGCGGAGAGCGCCGCCCTGGCCGACACGTGGGCCTCGCTGAGCCCGTCCGCGACGGGACCGACCACCACCGGGCCCTCCCCGAAGAGGTCGACCACGGTCTCGGCGGCCGCCCGGGCGTCCTCCACCCCGCCGAGCACGACGACGAGCCGATCTCCCTGGGTGGCGCACAGCGCCTCCATGCCGGCGGCGTGGGCCACCCGGCGTACTTCGTCGAAGACGTCGGTCTCGGTGCGCCGGGCAGGGGCTGAGCCGAGGACCACGACGACGTCGCCGCGGGCG
>DATISK010000047.1:0-2002 GCA_035581545.1 Ornithinimicrobium sp.
CCCGCGAGTCGGCCGGGTGGATGCGCTGCTGGAGGGCCTCGAAGTCCAGCCGGGTGCCGTCGGCGGTCGCGACGACGATCTCACCGTCGACGACGCACCGCTCCGGCAGGTGGGCCAGGACCGCCTCGACCACCTCGGGGACGTAGCGGGTCAGCGGCTTCTCGTTGCGGCTGCCGAGGACGACCTCGTCCCCGTCGCGGAAGACGATCGAGCGGAAGCCGTCCCACTTGGGGTCGTACCACCAGCCCTCCGGGAGGGTCTTCAACGGCTTGGCCAGCATGGGTGCGACGGGGGGCACGACGGGCAGGTCCACGGCGTCAGTCTGCCCGATCCGACCGACGCCGCGGGGGTTCCACCCGGTTGCCGTCCCCGTCCCAGTGCTCGGCCACCTTCTTGCTCGGCTGCACGCGGGGCGGCTCTCCCGGCATCTTGGGATGGTCGGGGGGGAAGCTCAGCTCCCCCAGTCCCCGCTCCAGGTCCGCCTCCCAGAGGGCGTGGGCGGCGGACAGGTCGCCCGGCCCGGCGTGCAGGTCGGCCCAGGGGTCACCGTGCTCGGCCAGCCAGCCCGGGACCGTGTGCACCGTCAGCGTCGTCGGGTCGACGTCGTCGAGCCGGTCCCACGGGACCGGCACCGAGACCGGCGCCCCGGGCAGGATGCGCGGGCTCCACGCCGCCGCGAGGGTGCGGTCGCGGGTGGCCTGGTTGTAGTCGACGAAGATCTTCTCCCCGCGCTCCTCCTTCCACCAGGCGGTGGTGACCAGGTCGGGCAGGGAGCGTTCCAGCTCGCGGGCGATCCCGATGACGGCGTGGCGCACGTCGAGGAACTCCAGCGAGGGGCGGACGGCGGCGAAGACGTGCACGCCCCGGCTGCCCGTGGTCTTGACGTGCGGCCGCAGGCCCACCCGCGTCATCACCTCGCGCAGGCCGTGCGCGGCCTCGACCACGTCCCGGTAGCTCCGCCCCGGCTGGGGGTCCAGGTCGACCCGCACCTCGTCGGGGTGGTCGTTGTCCCCCGTGCGCACCGGCCACGGGTGCCAGGTGACCGTGCCCATCTGCGCCGTCCACAGCAGGGTGGCCGGGTCGTCGACGACCAGCTGGGGGTGGCTGCGGCCGCTGGGGTAGGTCACCTCCGTGGTCCGGGACCACTCCGGCACCCCCTTGGGCGGGTTCTTGGAGTAGAACTCCTCCCCCTCGATCCCTCCGCGCACGCGCTGCAGGGTCACGGGGCGGTCGGCCAGGCCGCGCAGCATCGGCTCCGCGACCGCCTGCAGGTATGCCGCCAGGCCGGCCTTGGTGATCGCCGCGCCCCGGTCGGTCGCGGGCCAGACCACCTTGTCGGGGCTGGAGAGCCGGACGCGCCGTTCGTCACCGTCGGGTCCTGGGGCGGTCAGGGTCACGGCGTCGGCCATGGCCTCACGGTAGCCCGGTCCCACCCGTCCGCGTCGTCGGGCACCGCGCCCGACGCCCGCCGGGAACAACTGCGCCCCCAGGTCGTTGACCACGACATGGCCCACCACCACAGCACCCCCGCCACCGACGCCGCCAAGGGCGCCACCGCATACCCCGCCGTCCGTCCGGAGGAGGAGTGGAGGTCGCAGCTGACCCCGGAGGAGTACCACGTCCTGCGGGAGGCCGGCACCGAGCGTCCCTTCGTCGGCGAGTACACCAGCACCACGACCGAGGGGGTCTACAGCTGCCGGGCCTGCGGGGCCGAGCTGTTCCGCTCCGAGACCAAGTTCGAGTCGCACTGCGGCTGGCCGAGCTTCTACGCCCCGCTGGCCGAGGACCGCGTCCAGTACATCAAGGACGACTCCCTGGGGCGCACGCGCACCGAGGTGCGCTGCGCCTCCTGCGGGTCGCACCTGGGGCACGTCTTCGAGGGCGAGGGCTACGAGACCCCGACCGACCTGCGCTACTGCATGAACTCGATCGCGATGACCCTCCAGCCGGCCGGCGACGACCAGGCCTGAGCCAGGATCATCCGCCCGAGGGGCCGTGGGGG
>DATISK010000048.1:0-3057 GCA_035581545.1 Ornithinimicrobium sp.
GCTCCGGGTGGCCCGCCGCTGGCTCGACGAGGGCGCGGAGTGCCTCCACCTGGTCGACCTCGACCGCGCCTTCGGGCGGGGGACGGACCTGCCCTACCTGGCAGAGCTCGTGCGCGTGCTGCCGGTCCCGGCCCAGCTCTCCGGCGGGCTGGACGGCGGCACTCCGGTCCTCGAGGCCCTGCGCACCGGGGCGTGGCGGGTCAACCTGGCCTCCTCCGCCCTCCGCGACCCCCTCGAGGTGGCGTCGTTGGCCGCGCTGCACGGAGCCCGGATCGCCGTCGGCGTGGACGTGGCGGGGGGCCGGGTCGTCGCCCGCGGCTCGGACGTCGACCTGGGTCCGCTGGACCAGGTCCTCGACCTCCTGGTGGAGCACCTCTCGGCGACGCCCCCGGGCGCCGTCGTGCTGGCCGACGCAGGCCGGGACGGACGCCGGACCGGGGTGGACGCCGACCTCGTCACCCGGGTCGTGGCGCGGCTCGGGCCGCTCGTGCCCGTGGTCTCCTCCGGAGGTATCGCCGACCTGGACGACCTGCGTGCGCTCCGCGCCGCCGGTGCCGCCGGCGCGGTCCTCGGCTCGGCGCTCTACCACGGGGCGGTCACCCTCACCCAGGCCGAGGAGGCCGTCGCATGACCCACCGGTTCGAGGCCCACGACCCGCTGGCGGGACACGACAGCGCCGGGGTGCCGTGGCGCGGAAGGACTCTGTCAGGCACCGGCTTCGACGCCGACACGGGTGCGGCGGACGAGCGGCTCGCCGGGCTGCTGGCGGCCCACCGGGAGGGGACGGCCGGGGGGAGCGGCCACGGGGTCGACCCGGTGCGGCTCGTCGCGGCCGTCGCCGCGGCCAGGCTCCTCGTTCCGGTCGTCGCGGTGCCCGGGGAGGTGGACGACAGCTCGGGCATCCCGGTGGACGCCACCAGCGACATGGCCTCGGTGACCCTCGTCGCCCCCGACGGCGCGCGGGCGCTGCCGGCCTTCACCTCGGTGGCGGCGCTGGCCGCGTGGAACCCCGACGCACGCCCGGTGCCGGTGACCGCCCAGCGGGCTGCGCTCGCCGCCGTCCAGGAGGGCTGCTCGGTCATCCCCCTGGACCTGCCCGAGCCACCGGGCACGGCGGCATACCTGCTCCGGCCGTCCATGGTGTGGGCCCTCGCGATGGGTCGGCCGTGGGTCCCGGCGCACGAGGACGAGCAGGTCCGCCAGGCGGTCGCGGCGGCGACGGCCGGTGAGGAGGCGGTGCTGGCGCACGACCTCGCTGCCGGGCCGGACGGGGCGCTCCAGGTGGAGCTGGGGCTCGCGCCCGGGCTGACCCAGGACCAGGTCCGCCGGCTCGTCACCGCGGTGGGGGAGCGGATCGCGGCCGACGGCGAGACGCGGGCGCGGATCGACGCGGTGACCTTCCGGCTGCGGGGCGCCTGACCGCGGCCCCACCCGGACCTCCGGGCGACACCGGTCGGTGCCGGGGTGGCCGGGGCCCCAGGAGGTCTCACCACGCGCGTCGGGCGCGCCGCTCCCGCAGGAGCGACGCGCCCGACGTCGGAGGGCGGTCGGGTCAGCTGCCGGCCGCGTGACCCGGCCGGGCCGAGGCCTCGACCTCAGGCTCGACCCCCGCGGCGTCGGGGGTGCCGGTGTCCTCGTCCTTGGGGCCGGCGCCCGGGACCTGGTCGCCCTTGGCGGCCCGGTAGGCCTCCTCGATGCGGCGACCGATGGTCTCGTCGACGTTGCGCCAGTACTCGAAGACCCGGGACAGCACGGGCTCGCGGACGTCGTCCGGCATGAGCGAGCCCACGACGGTCTCGACGAGCCGCCCACGCTGCTCCTCGCTGTAGACCTCGCGCACGAGGATGCCCGGCTGGGTGAAGTCGTCGTCGTCCTCGCGCAGCGTGTAGGCCTGCCGCACGAGCTCGCCGTCGGCCTCCCAGCCGTTCTCCACCGGTCCGGTCTCGTCCGACCACGGGCGGTCGTAGGAGTTGGGCGCGTAGGTGGGCTGGTTGCCCGAGTGCAGGAACGCCATCGGACCGTCGAACTGGTAGGCGTTGGTCTGCACCTTGGGCTGGTTGACCGGCAGGTGCTGGAAGTTGGCACCGATCCGGTGCCGCTGGGCGTCCGGGTAGGAGAACACGCGGGCCAGGAGCATCTTGTCGGGGGAGACCCCGGTGCCGGGCACCTGGTTGGACGGGGAGAACGCCGCCTGCTCGATCTGGGCGTGGAAGTTCACCGGGTTGCGGTCCAGGGTCAGCGTGCCGACCTTGACCAGCGGGTAGTCCGCGTGCGGCCACACCTTGGTGAGGTCGAACGGGTTGATCCGGTAGGTCTTGGCCTCCTCGTACGGCATGATCTGCATCGACAGGGTCCACGACGGGTGGTCGCCCGCCTCGATCGCGTCGAAGAGGTCGCGCCGGTGGAAGTCGGCGTCCTCGCCGGCCAGCTGCCCGGCCTCCTCGTTGGTGAGGTTCTGCACACCCTGGTGGCTGTGCCAGTGGTACTTGACGAAGAACCGCTCGCCCTGGGCGTTGACCCACATGTAGGTGTGCGAGGAGTAGCCGTTCATGTGCCGCCAGGTCTTGGGCAGACCGCGGTCGCCCATGAGGTAGGTGACCTGGTGGGCCGACTCCGGCGTGGAGGTCCAGAAGTCCCACTGCATGTTGTTCGAGCGCAGGCCGCTGTCGGGCAGCCGGCGCTGGCTGCGGATGAAGTGGGGGAACTTCATGGGGTCGCGCACGAAGAAGACCGGCGTGTTGTTGCCGACGACGTCGTGGTTGCCCTCGCTGGTGTAGAGACGCACGGCGAAACCGCGCACGTCCCGCCAGGTGTCGGGGGAACCCTGCTCCCCGGCGACGGTGGAGAAGCGCACGAGAGCCTCGGACTCGGCGCCCTTCTGGAAGCCTGCCGCGCTGGTCCAGCGGGAGACGTCCTCGGTGACGACGAACCGGCCGAAGGCGCCCGAGCCCTTGGCGTGGGGCAGGCGCTCCGGGACCTTCTCCCGGTCGAAGTGGGCCAGGGTCTCGATGAGGCTGACGTCGTGCAGCAGCAGCGGTCCGTCGGCGCCGACGGACA